>JAJDZO010000161.1 GCA_022824605.1 Acidimicrobiia bacterium | reverse complement strand
GTGGTGCGCAGCACCAGGGTTACGGCCCAGACGATCGAATCCGGCCGTGATCTGGGGCTGGTCGTGCGAGCGGGCGCCGGAACCAACACGATCGACTGCGCCCGGGCCGCCGAACTCGGCGTATACGTGTGCAACGTGCCCGGCCGCAACGCCATAGCGGTGGCCGAACTGACGCTGGGCCTCACGTTCGCCATCGACCGTCACATCGCCTCCGCTACCGCCGACGTGAGGGCCGGACAGTGGAACAAGAAGGCCTACAGCAAGGCCCGCGGCCTGCACGGAGCGACCCTCGGAATCATCGGAATGGGCGCCATCGGCTTGGAGGTGGCGCAACGAGCAGCCGCCTGCGGCCTGCGGGTCGTCACCGAGGACAAGCCACGAGATCAGCCGGTGCGCCGGCGCATGACCGACATCGGCGTGGAGACCCTGCCCGACCAGCGCGCCGTGTTGGCCGCCAGCGACATCGTGTCGTTGCATGTGCCCGGCGGCGACCACACGGCGGGAATGGTCGACGCTGGATTCCTGGCCGCCATGAAGACTGACGCCGTGCTCATCAACACCGCCCGCGGTGAGGTCGTCGACGAGGAAGCGCTGCTCGAAGCGCTCGACACGTCCGACATGCGAGCCGGTCTTGACGTGTTCGTCGACGAGCCTTCGTCCGGCGCTGGAACAGTCGACTCCAAGCTGGCCCGCCACCCCAAGGTCGTGGCCACCCACCACATCGGAGCCTCCACCCGGCAGGCGCAGGAGGCCGTGGCCGAGGGAACCGTCGAGGTGATCGAGAAGTACCGCATCGGCGCGATCGTCAATTGCGTGAACCTCGAACAGGCGCCCCATCGCACGGCCACGCTCAGCGTGCGCCATTATGACCGGGTGGGCGTGCTCGCCTCGGTACTCGAAGCCTTGCGCGGCGGCAATCTCAACGTGGCCAACATGAGCAACCGGATCTTCGCCGGCTCGGTCGCGGCCGCGGCCACCATTGACATCGCCGGTGAAATCAGCGAGGGTCTACTCAACGCGGTCCGCGCGCTTCCCGACGTCATACAGGTCACGGTGTTCGACTCATGACGGCTCCGGCTCCAATGTCCGCCCCGCCGAGCCGGCGACGCACAATGTGCGATTCATGAGGATCAACCCATGACCGGAGCGCACGGCGTGCAGCGGATGAGGCTCAAGGCATGACCGGAGCGCAGCCGCTGCTGGCGCCCTTCGCGGGCTGGCTGGTCAAGCCCGATTGGGCCGACCGGGTGATCAGCCGCGCCTACGACAACCTCACCCCGGGCCAGCGCCGCTCGATCGTGAGGGAGAACCCGTACAGCTACGTAAACGTCACCCGCAGCAGCGAGGACGTGCTCGACGACGAGAACCTGTCGCTCGACAGGCTCGTGAGGTTGGGCGCAGCCGCCCTCACCAGGCTGCTCGACGCCGAGGTGTTCGCCCCGACGGGACGGCGCTCCCTCTATCTGTACCGCCTGACCCACGCCAGGGGCTCACAGACCGGCATGATCTGCACGGTGGCGGTCGACGGCTTCGCCGACGGCCGCATCCGCATCCACGAGGGCGTGAGGGAGGATCGCACCGAGCTGCTGACCTCCCACCTGCTCGGGGTTGGCGCCACGTCTCACCCGGTGGCGCTGACAGTGAGGGCGTGGGCAGACTCGGAATACGCGACGCTGCTCGACGCAGTAGCCGGGGCCGCTCCTGCCGACCTGGAGTTCGGATCGCATCTGGTCCACCACCAGATCTGGACCGTTCCGCCGACCATGACCGACGATCTGCTGGATGTCCTCAGCGACAAGGCGCTGTATGTGACCGACGGGCACCACCGCTCGGCGGCGGCGCAGCGGGCCCTGGCCCAGGATCCCGGCAACCCCTCCCTCTCACGCACGCTGGCCGCGGTGTTCCCCCACAGCCAACTCCACGTCGAGGCCTACCACCGTGTTGTGGCCGACCAGAACCACGACAGCATCAAGGACTGCCTATGGGCGCTGCGCTCCAGAGTCAGCTACATGGGAGGCGAACTCGAGCGCGTCTCCGACGCTGACGGTGCCCGGCCCCGGCACCGAGGTGAGGTAGGTGTGTACGCAGCGGGCGCCTGGCATCGGCTGACGCTGCCCCCGCCGGACTCCGAAGCGGGCGCCCTCGACGCACTCGACGTCGACCGGCTGCGACGCCTGGTGCTCGACCCCGTGCTCGGCGCCGAGGAGTTGGCGACCACCGGCACCGTCGGTTATGTGCCCGACACCGCCGGACTCGACGAGCTCATCAGTCGCTGCGAGGCCGACGACCGCATCGGTTTCGTGATGTACCCGCTGTCGGTGGACGAGTTGCTGTCCGTCGCTGACGAGGGAGGCAAGATGCCCCCCAAATCCAGCTTCTTCTATCCCAAGCCCCGCGCCGGAGCCTTCCTGCGAGTGCTGGGGCGGGGTGCTACCGCCCACCTCAGCCCATCCTGAAAGACGTAATCGGCGGCGCCGGCTGCCGGTCAGGTGCCGGCGGCGTCCAGCGCTCCTACCAGGGCGGCGGCGCCCTCGTCGAGTTCTTCGGCAGTGACGTTCAGCATGGGTGTCACCCGGATCACGTTGCCGTAGAGGCCGCCCTTGCCCACCAGCAGCCGTCGCTGGCGGCATTCCTCCAGCACGGTGTCGGCGCGGGCCGCGTCGGGTTCGATGGATGCTGGATGCACGAACTCCAGGGCCTGCATGAGGCCCCGACCCCGCAGTTCGGCCACCCAGTCGTGGCGCTGCACTGCCGGCGCCAGCGCGTCCGACAGCCGCCGGCCCATGGCGAGAGCGTTGGCCTGCAGATCGTCCCCGAGCACCCGGCGCAGCGTGGCCCGGCCGGCGGCGGCCGACAGCGGGTTGCCGCCGAAGGTGGAGAACTGCAGGGCCTTGACCGAGTCGAAGATCTCGGCTCGGGCCACCACACCGGCCAGGGTGATGCCGTTGCCCACACCTTTGGCGAAGGTGAGCATGTCGGGCACGATGCCGTGAGCCTCATAGCCCCAGAAGTGGTCGCCGGTGCGGCCCCAGCCGGTCTGCACCTCGTCGGATATGAACAGGATGCCCTGGGACGACAGCACCTTTCCCATGGCCCCGAAGAAGCCGTCGGGAGGCACGGCGAACCCGCCCACGCCCTGTATGGGCTCCGCGATCATGGCGGCCACGTCACCGGCGGTGGTCATGTCGAGGAGTTGCACGAGATCGTCGACGCAGGCAGCGGTATAGGCGTCGTCGTCGAGATGCCGGAACGGACTGCGCAGCCGGTAGCCGCCGTGCACATAGGTGACGTTGAGGCCGGTGTGGCTCGTGGAGGACCAACTGCCCTGCGCGGTGACGGCCTGAGCGGAGAAGGTGCGCCCGTGGTAGCTGTTGCGCATGGCCAGGATCTGGTTGGAGCCACGGTAGACGGTGGCGAGCAGCAGAGCGGCGTCGTTGGCTTCGCTCCCTGACGGCAGGAAGAACACCCGGGCGTCGTCGATTCCCGACACTCGGGCCACGTCCTCAGCGAAGGCGATCATGGGCTCGCTCAAATACAGCGTGGAGGTGTGCATCACCTTGGCCGCCTGCTGTTGAACGGCGGCCACCACACTGGGCTCGGCGTGGCCGATCATGGTGGTAAGCACCCCGCCGAAGAAGTCGAGGTAGCGGTTCCCTTCAACGTCCCACACGTAGCTGCCCTCGCCCCGGTCGATCGACATCGGCGTGTCGTGGAGCGGATGCAGGAAGCTGGGCAGGGTTGCGACGTACCGCTCGGCCAGTTCAGCGTTGGTGGTCATAGCGGAGATTATGCCCCGCGGCAGCGCCGGACAGTCAGAGGGTGCGCAGATAGGTGCAGTCGTGTCGCGCCGGGGCGGGGTGTTTCCCGCTCTTGTTCGCTGCACTCACGGGCCGCCCAAACCACGGCATGGCTGCCCACGGCCTCGCCCGTGTGGAGCGCGTTCGCTCGCCTGTTCGCTCGGCCTCTCAGTCGTTACGGATCTTGCCGGCTATTGCGACTGCTGTTTTGGCCTCGCGGTCGGTGCGGTATTCGTAGGTGTCGGCGGCGGCCAGTATCCAGCGACTGCTCCGCACTCCCAGCCAGCGCAACGGCTCGGGCTCCCAGCGACGGTGGCGGGCGCCCACCCACGGCAGGTCCACCCGCTCGGACTCGGTTCCGGTGATCAGATCGGCAAGGGTGCGACCGGCCAGATTCGACGGGGCCACCCCCTCCCCCACGTACCCGCCCGCGCCGGCGGTGCCCGCGGCCCGGTCGAAGTGCACGAACGGGGTCCAGTTGCGGGGAACGCCGAGCACTCCGCCCCAGCGGTGAGTGACACGGGCCCCGGCCAAGGCGGGGAACAGGTCGACCAGAGTGGCGTGGATGCGCTCGTGTGAGCGGTGGTGGCGCTCGACCGACGGGCTGATCCTCGATCCGTACAGGTAGGGCACTCCCCGGCCGCCGAACGCGATGCGGTTGTCCGCGGTGCGCTGGCCGTAGATCACCATGTAGCGGTCGTCGGCGAAGGTCGGCCGGTCGGCCAGGCCGATCTCGTCGAACACCGACTGCGGCAGCGGCTCCGTGCCGATCATCAGCGAATAGACGGGCAGCAGCTGACGCCGGCGGCCTCGCAGATCCCGGGTGTAGGCCTCGGTGGCCCGCACCACCACATCGGCCCTGACGATGCCGCGGTCGGTAACCACCCTTCCTGGCTCGATGGCGGAGACAGCAGTCTGTTCGTACATGTTCGCGCCGCGCCGTTCCACCACGTCGGCCAGGCCCCGCACCAGACGGGCCGGGTCCACCGCCGCGCAGGGTGCGAAGAAGATGCCGCTTCGCACATTGGTGGCTCGGGCATGGCTTTGAACTTCGTCGGCGGTGAGCAACCGGACCTCGTCGGTGTTGAGCCCGAGTTCGTGGTGGTGAGCCACTTCCGCCACCTGACGCGCCGCCTGGGGGCGGTTGCGGGCGAAGCGGATCACCCCGCCCTTGTGGTAGCCGCAGTCGATCCCTTCGGCTGTGGCCACCCGGCCGACCTCGTCGACGCTGTCGAAGACGGCTCGCGCCAGCCGCAGCGACGCCGGCAGATCGGCGAGGGCGGCGTATTTCTCGATGCCCGCAGCCAACTCGCCGACCACCCAGCCGCCGTTGCGGCCGGAGGCCCCGAAGCCGCACACTTCGCGCTCGATCACCGCCACTCTCAGGGTCGGATCGAGTCCGAGCAGGTAGAAGGCGGTCCACAGGCCGGTGAACCCGCCCCCGACAATGGCCACATCGGCGTCGGTGTCGCCCTCCAGGGCGGCCCGAGCCTCCAGCGATGCGGGATAGGTGTCGAGCCACATCGACCGCTGGCGGTACCGGGAGTCAGAGGTCGGTCCAGCAGGCATCACGGTACTGTACGGCCCCCGCAACCAGCCCAACGACGTCCGCCTTCTACAGGCCGCGGCATTACGCCAAGCGGGCGGTGACTCGCACACCACCGAGCAACTGCGGCGAGACGTTCACTCCCCACGACGACGCCAACGCCCCGGCGACGTTCGGCTCGCTCGCGCAACGATTACTCTGCGGGTATGCGGAGACCGCCGATCCGGCAGTTGGATCTCTCCGGGTCGCCCGAGGCCATGGGCGACGCCCACGGCCGCGCCCATGCAGCCGAGATCCGACGATACGCCCGCCACCGGGTGGAGTTGGTGGCCGAGGGGCTGTGGAGCGGCGGACCGCTGGCGCCGGGCGAGGTGCTGGAACTGGCCGGCGCCTGCCTGCCCGCTCACGAGGCCTTCGCGCCGCGGCTGCACGCGGAGATGCTGGCCATGGCCTCGGCGGCAGGAATCACCCCGGTCGAGGCAGTGGTAGTAGGCGGGTTCACCGATTTCGTGGACACCGTTCGGGCCGTGACCGCGGGACCGCATCCCACCTCGGTGACCGAGGACGACTGCACCGCGTTCGTGGTGCCCGACGCTCTGGCCGTCGGCGCGGGGATGCTGGGACAGACCTGGGACATGCACGACACCGCCACCGACCATGTGGTGCTCACCCGCCTACGCCCCGATGACGGACCCGACGCCTTGGTGTTCACCACCGTCGGGTGCCTCGGCCAGATCGGCATGAACTCCGCCGGTGTGTGCGTGGGGATCAACAACCTCAACGGCAACGACGGCCGCTTCGGGGTGACCTGGCCCACCGTCATCCGCGAGATGCTGACCCAGACCGATGCGGCGGCAGCGCTGGACGTGCTACTGCGAGCCAACCTGGCCGGCGCC
>JAJDZO010000124.1 GCA_022824605.1 Acidimicrobiia bacterium | reverse complement strand
GTGGTGCGGAACAGGTGGGTGCCGATGTCGCGGTCTCCGAGGTTGAACCAGGCGTCGAGGCCCAGGTCCCGCAGCTCACCCAGGGCGTTCCAGGTCTCGTTGGACAGGCCCCAGCCCCTATCGGCGTCGATCGCACCCGACAGCGTGTAGATGACGGTGTCGATATCGGGAGAAACATGCAGTCCGTGCAGTTCGACGTCGTCGGCGACGTTCACCACCGCGGTCACCTCGTTGTGCGGGGTCACCAGCAGTTGTCCGGCCAGATAGCGGGCCGCACCGACACCGCCAGCCAGCACGGTGATCATCGGATCGTGCTCACGTTGCCAGCCAGCACGGTGATCATCGGGTCGCACCGACACCGCCAGCCTGTGCGGTGATCATCGGGTCGCCCCACATCTCTAGTCACCGCAGCGATCACTGCTGCGTGCTGCCCGCACCGCCCGAGGTGCTCTGCAGCAGCGCCAGGTCGGCGTCGACCATCAATCTGACCAGCTCGGCGAACGACGTCCTGGGGCGCCACCCGAACGCCTCGGTCGCTCTCGACGGGTCGCCCACCAGCAGATCGACCTCGGCGGGGCGCATGAAGCGCTCATCGGTGACGACGTGATCGCGATAGTCCAGCCCCACATAATCGAAGGCCAGCTCGCACAGCTGCCTCACCGAGTGGGTTTTGCCTGTGCAGATCACATAGTCGCGGGGCTCGTCCTGCGCCAGCATGCTCCACATCGCTTCCACATAGTCGGCGGCGTAACCCCAGTCCCGTTCGGCTTCGAGATTGCCGAGGCGCAACTCGTCGGTGAGGCCGAGCTTGATCCGGGCTGCGGCGTGCGTGATCTTGCGGGTCACGAACTCCATGCCGCGCCGCGGACTCTCATGGTTGAAGAGGATCCCCGAGGTGGCGTGCAGCCCGTAGGACTCCCGGTAGTTGACGGTTATCCAGTGTCCGTAGACCTTGGCCACCCCGTAGGGGCTGCGGGGGTGGAACGGCGTCTGCTCGTTCTGGGGAACCTCGCGCACCTTTCCGAACATCTCCGACGAACTGGCCTGGTAGAAGCGGATGTCGCCGTCCACCAGCCGGATGGCGTCGAGTATGCGGGTCACCCCCAATGCCGTGGTCTCGCCGGTGAGCACCGGCTGGCTGAACGACGTCTGCACGAAGGACTGCGCAGCCAGGTTGTACACCTCGTGGGGCCGGTAGGTCCGCAGGATCTCGATCATCGACACCTGGTCGAGCAGATCCCCGGTAACGATCCGTATGCGGTCCTGGATGTGAGCTATGCGCCCATAGTTGACGGTGCTGGAGCGGCGCACCATGCCGATGACCTCGTATCCCCGGTCGAGCAGCAACTCGGCCAGATACGAACCGTCCTGGCCGGTGATGCCGGTGATCAGCGCACGTCTGACCATGGCGCTAGCGGCTGTCGTCCGGCTCGGTGCCGGCGCGCCGCCAGTAGTCCAACAAGTCGTCGAGGGTCTGCTCCATCGGCACTTCGGGGCGCCAGCCGGTGACGTCGTGCAGCTTGGAGGGATCACCCCGGACCTCGGCCACGTCCACGGGTCGCATCAATCCACCGTCGGCGACTATGCGCATCGGATGGCGTGCCCTGGCGACCAGGGCCTCAGCCAGTGCGGAGATGCGCCAGGCCGAGCCGCTGCACATGTTGTAGGCCTCGCCCGCGGCACCCTGCACCGCCAGCATCCGGTAAGCCCGCACGACGTCGCGCACGTCGGTGAAGTCGCGCTTGGACTGCAGGTTGCCGACGCTGACCTGCTCGGAACCGGTGCGTTCGTTGGTCGCGATGCGCGACGCCAGTGCGGCGGCCACGAAACGGTCGCTCTGGCCCGGACCGAGATGGTTGAAGGCCCTGACCCGGATCACCTCAAGGCCGCGGCCCAGGCCGGCCTGCACGCAGACCATCTCGGCGGCGGCCTTGCTGGCACCGTAGGGCGTGACCGGGCGCAACTCCGCAGTCTCGTCGACGGGCAGAACTTCGGGCTTGACCCGTCCATAGACGTCGGCGCTGCTGATGGCCACCACCCGGTTGGCTCCCGCCCGCCGGGCCGCTTCGAGAACGTTGAACGTTCCCTCCACGTTCACCCGAAGGGTTGTGGCCGGATCCAGGAAGCTGGCCTGCACGTCGGCCTGTGCGGCCAGGTGGAACACCACGTCGGGACGGCTGCCGTCGAAGTCGGCCTCCAGGGCATCGGGGTCGGTTATCTCCGATTCGCTGATGGTGACCTCGTCGCCGGACGCAGCCAGATGCACTACCAGATGGCGACCCACGAACCCGGTGGCACCGGTGACTAGGGCTCGCACGACGCCCTAGGGGAGTTCCGCTGCCGAGTGCATCACGGCGAACCCTAGATGTCGAGCGAGCAGAGAGCGACCCGTTGGAGCCACTCATTGAGGCGGGTGGGGCGTGGCGTGCCACACTTGACCGTATGGCTCATGGCTGTGGCCTCCGTCGGCGGTGATGGCATGACGGCTCCGCGACGGACGGTGGAGGCGCTGGCGGCGTTGGTGGATCCGGCCTCGACGGCGGTGCTGACCATGGAGTTGCAGCGGGGCGTCGTCGGACCCGACGCCATTTTTCAGGCTCTCGCCGAGCAGGTGGCCTCGGCTGGCACGGTCCGTGCCGCAGCCGCGGTGTGCAATGCAGCCCGCAACGTGGGAGCACGGGTGGTGCACTGCGTGGTGCAGACCCGCGCCGACGGAGCGGGCGGCGCGGTCAACTGCCGCATCCTCGGGATGGCCGACAGGCTGCGCCGCGAGCAGGGGTTGTCTCCGACACTCGCCGGCAGCGACGGAGCGCGGCTCGTACCAGAACTCGGCGACGATCCCCGGGATCTGATCTCGGCGCGCAGCCATGGCCTGACGCCGTTCACCTCCACATCGCTGGATCAGACGCTGCGCAACCTTGGCGTGACCACTGTGGTGGCCACTGGCGTGTCGGTGAACGTAGGGGTGATGGGCCTGTGTCTCAGCGCGGTCGATCTGGGCTATCAGGTGGTGCTGGTGCGTGATGCCGTGGCGGGCGTCCCTGAGAGCTACACGGAATCGGTGATCGAGAACTCGTTGGCGATGCTGGCCACGGTGGCGACCTCCGCTGAGCTTCTGGAGGCCTGGGCCGCACGCTGAACGCTCGGCGCGGGGCTGCCTACTGGAAGTAGGCCCCTCCGTTGACCACCAGGTTCTGGCCGGTCACGAAATCGGATCCACTGCCGGCGAGGTAGAGGATGGTGCCGACCATGTCCTCTGGCACCTGGGTTCGCCGGATGGCCCGTCCGGCCACCACGAACTCGTCGCTGGTGGCGTCGGTGGGCCGCAGCGACGGGTTGGGGATCAGATCGGGCGAGATCGTGTTGACCGTTATCCCGTCCGGTCCGAGTTCGGCGGCCAGACAGCGGGTCAAGCCGATGATGGCGCTCTTGCTGGCCACATAGTGCGGGAAGCCGACC
>JAJDZO010000401.1 GCA_022824605.1 Acidimicrobiia bacterium | reverse complement strand
GGCGCAGACGTGACCGTGCTCGATCGCGACCCGGCCGTGCTCGAGGCGCTGGCCGCCCGGTTCGGTCCGGCGCTGCGCACCCTGTACTCCAGCGCCAGCCGTCTGGCCCAGGCGGTGTACACCGCCGATCTGGTGATCGGGGCGGTGCTGCTGCCCGGCGCCCGGGCGCCCCGGCTGATCACCCGCCAGATGGTGCGGATCATGCGGCCCGGCACGGTGATCGTGGACGTGGCCATCGACCAGGGCGGCTGCGCCGAGACGTCACGGCCCACCACCCACGCCGACCCCACCTACGTGGTCGACGATGTGGTCCACTACTGCGTGGCCAACATGCCCGGCGCGGTGCCGCGCACCTCGACGCAGGCCCTCAACAACGCCACGCTCCCCTACGTGATGAAGCTGGCCGACCAGGGCGTCGTCGAAGCGGTCACCGCCGACAAGGGCCTGCAGGACGGCCTGACCGTCCGCGCCGGCCGGATCACCGAACCGGCCGTGGCCGACGCCCTCAACCTCGCCTACACCGCCCCCCTCGACACCCTGCACTGACTCTGCCCGGCGAGGGGCCGGATCCAACTGCGGCGGTTCGGGTCTATTCGTTGAGGTGCATGGCTACGGCCAGGTTGGAGCCGATCACCGCGACCCCTACCGCGATGGCCACCACCAGCAGGTTGACCCGCAGCATGGCCGCGTCGTCGACCTTGAACCCGGCCAGCAGCTGCAGGCCGTCGGCGTCGCTGAACTGGTCGATCACATAGGTGCGCAACAGCGCGTTGCTGATCATGGCCACCACCGCGCCGAACAGGCCCTGCACGAGGCCTTCGAGCATGAACGGCACCCGGATGAACCACTTGGTGGCCCCGACGAGGCGCATGATCTCTATCTCGGTGCGCCGGTTGCTGATGGCCACCGCCAACGTGTTCAGTATCAGCAGCGTCGAGGCGCCGAGCAGGATGATCGAGCCGACGAAGAGCACCCGCCCCGCCCGGTTCGACAGGTTCTGCACGTCGCGGATCACATCGCCCGCGAAGGTGACGGTGCGAACCCCGGGCTTGCCTTTGAACTGGCTGCCGAGTTCCTCCACCACATCGGGGTCGGGATCGGTGGGAACCACCCGGTAGTACGGCGGCACACCCTCGGCCGTGAAGATGTCGAGCACCTCGGGCGTGTCCTCGAAGAACTCCCTGAACTCCTCGTAGGACTCCTCACGGTCGACGTACTCCCATCGCTGCACGCCCGGGCTCTCATCGAGCTGGTTGCGCACGCTGGAATCCTCGTCGGTGTCGGCGTCGGCGTTCATCCAGACGATCAGCTCCACACCGTCCTGCCAGCGTGCGGTGGCACTGTCCACCGCCACCTGGAACAGCATGAACCCGCCGAACATGGCCAGCGACACGCCCACCGTCACCACGGTGGCCACCGCGAGCAGGATGTTGCGCCACAGGTTCTGACCTGTCTCGCGCATCACGTAGCGGAAGCTGAACATCGGCGACTACTCGCTACAGACCGACGGCACGGAACATGGTGGCGCACCGGCTACCGGGGCCGAATCGGGACATCGGGGGCTGCGCCTCGCTACTCGTAGACGCCTCGGGCCTGGTCGCGCACGACCATTCCCCGGTCGAGCTCCACCACCCGCTGGCGCATGCTGTCCACGATGCTGCGGTCGTGGGTGGCCATCACCACGGTGGTGCCGATCTCGTTGATGCGCTCGAGCAGGCGCATGATGCCCACCGAGGTGGTGGGATCGAGGTTGCCGGTGGGCTCGTCGGCCAACAGGATCAGCGGGCGGTTCACGAACGCCCGAGCGATCGACACCCTCTGCTGCTCACCGCCGGAGAGCTCCTGAGGGAATCGGTCCATCTTGCGCGACAGGCCCACCAGCTCCAGGATGGCCGGCACCTGCCGGTTGATGACCTGGGGGCCCTTGCCGATCACCTCCAGCGCGAAGGCGACGTTCTCGGCCACGGTCTTTTTCTGCAGCAGCTTGAAGTCCTGGAACACGTAGCCGATGTTGCGGCGCAGGAACGGAACCCGCCAGCCGCTCAGGCTGCCGATGTCGCGCCCGGCCACATAGATCCGGCCGTGCTCGGGCACGTCCTCTCGGTTGAGCAGGCGGATGAACGTGGACTTGCCCGAGCCCGACGGGCCCACCAGGAACACGAACTCGCCCTTGCCGATGTCGATGGTCACGTCGCGCAGGGCCACCACGTCGCCCTTGAACACCTTGGTGACCTTCTCCATCTTGATCATCGGGCGTCCTCAGACATCAGGCGTCACCTCCGGCGGCGTGGGGCCGCGTGGCGACAGTACCAGCCCCCTGGAGTGGCCCCGCGGCACCCGCGGCCCGGCTCCAGCGCAGCCACGACTCCATGAACGGGTCGATGGCGCCGCCGAGCACCGCGTCGACGTTGGGGGTCTCGTGGCGGGTGCGCTGATCCCTCACCATCTGGTAGGGCTGCATCACGTAGCTGCGGATCTGGCTGCCGAAGCCCACCTTGCGCTGCTCGCCCTTGATGCCGGCGATCTCATCGGCGAGGCGTTTGCGTTCGAGGTTGAGCAGCTTGGCGGCCAGCATCTGCATGGCCCGCTCCTTGTTCTGATGCTGGCTGCGCTCGTTCTGGCAGCTGGTCACCGTCCCAGTGGGCAAATGTGTGATCCGCACCGCGGAGTCGGTGACGTTGACATGCTGTCCGCCCGCCCCCGAGGAGCGGTAGGTGTCGATGCGCAGGTCCTTCTCGTCGATGGTCACCTCATCGGCGACATCCTCGAAGAACGGGGCCACATCCACGGCGGTGAACGCGGTCTGGCGCTTCCCTTCGTTGTTGAACGGCGAGATCCGCACCAGGCGGTGCACGCCGTGCTCGGATCGCATCCAGCCGTAGGCGCAGCGTCCCTTCAACAGGAAGTCGACGCTGGAGTACCCGGCCTCGGTGCCCTCCGACGCCGCCGTCACCTCCAACTCGAAGCCTCGACGCTCGGCCCAGCGGCGGTACATCCGCAGCAGCATCTCAGCCCAGTCCTGTGAGTCGGTGCCGCCCTCTCCCGACTTGATCTGGCACACCGCGTCGCGTTCGTCGAACTCGCCGGTGAACAGCGAGCGCAGTTCGAGCTCGTCGAAGCGGGCCGCGATGTCGGCCACCTGCCGGGCGATCTCGGCCTCCTCGGAGGCGTCACCCTCCTCGACCGCGAGCTCGTTGAGCGTGTCCGCGTCGGAGATCTCGTCTGCGAGGCGGTCGAACATCGACAGGTCGTCGTTGACGGAGGCCAGCTCGGAGGTGACGGCCCTCGCCCGCTCCGGCTGATCCCACAGATCCGGGCGCGACGACTCGGCTTCGAGCTGGGGAAGCCGCGCCCGCAGCGCGCCGACCCGCAGATATCCCTCCGCTTCGTCGAGGCGGGCCCGCAGTCGGGCCAGATCGTCGCTGAAGTCCTGCACGGCGCCGGGGGCGGATCAGCTCGCGCCCGGGCGGCCGTGACACATCTTGAACTTCTTGCCGCTGCCGCAGGGGCAGGGCTGGTTGCGTCCCACCTTCTCGAGTTCGCTCTTCACCACCGGAACCCGAGCGGCCGGTCGGCTCGGCGCGGCCGCACGGACCCCACCCGAGGCCGGCGCGGCCGTCGATCCGCCGGCCTGCGATGCTCCGACGCCGGCGCCGACGGGAACCGGCGCCGAGGCCTCGCTCTTGTTGGCCGTCACACCGACGAGGCGTTGTGCGTCGCTGGGGGCGCGCTCGGCGAGCTGCACATGCATGACGTAGCGCACGAAGTCGACGGCGATGCTGTCCATCATCTGCCCGAACATGTCGAAGCCCTCGCGCTGCCATTCGGTGGCCGGGTCCTTCTGGCCCATGGCCCTCAGGTGGATGCCCTCGCGCAGCAGATCCATCTCGTGAAGATGCGACCGCCACTTCTGATCGATCAGGCGAAGCATCACCTGACGCTCCACCTGGCGCATCACGTCGGCGCCCAATTCCTCCTCACGCTGGCGGTAGTGCTCGCCCGCCGCGTCGGTGACCACCTCGGACAGCTCGTCGTGCGAGGCGGCCGCCGAGAGCCGGTCCGCGTCCACGCCGCCGGGCCACAGCCCGGACAGGTCGGTGGCCAGCGACTCGCAGTCCCACTCCTCGGGATGCTCGGAGACGCAGTGGAGCGAAATGGCGCCTGCGACGGCAGCCTCAAGATGCTCGGTGGCTTCGGCCTGCAGGTCGCTGCCGTCGAGAATCTGCGAGCGGCGGCGGTACACGACCTTGCGCTGCTCGTTCATCACCTCGTCGTACTTGAGGACGTTCTTGCGGGTCTCGGCGTTGCGTTGCTCGACGGTGTTCTGGGCCCGCTCGATGGCCTTGGTGACCATTCCCGCCTCGATGGGCACATCCTCGGGCAGGGCCTTGTCCATCACCCAGTTCATGGCGCCGGTGGCGAAACGGCTCATCAACTCGTCTTCCAGCGACAGGTAGAAGCGGCTGGAGCCGGGATCGCCCTGGCGCCCGGAACGGCCCCGGAGCTGATTGTCGATGCGGCGGCTCTCGTGGCGTTCGGTGCCGAGCACATAAAGGCCGCCGAGGTCGAGCACCGCTTCACGCTCGGCGTCGGTGGCCGCCTGATGCTTGGCGGTCAGCTCGCCGAGGCGTCGGGCGCCGTCGGCGGTGTCCGCGTCGAGTCCTTCCGCTCTGAGGTCTCGCCGGGCGAGGCCCTCGGGGTTGCCGCCGAGGAGGATGTCGACACCGCGCCCGGCCATGTTGGTGGCCACCGTCACCGAGCCGAGCCGGCCGGCCTGGGTGACGATCTCGGCCTCGCGGTGGTGCTGCTTGGCGTTGAGCACCTCATGGGCCACGCCCTGCTTGTCGAGCAGGCGCGACAGCTTCTCGGACTTCTCCACCGACACGGTGCCGACCAGCACCGGTTGACCCCGTTCGTTGCGCTCGATGATGTCGGTGACGCACGCCTCGAACTTGGCGTCCTCGGTCTTGTAGATCAGGTCGGCCCGGTCGTCGCGGATGGTGGGTCGGTGGGTGGGGACCGACACCACATGCAGGTTGTAGGTGGACGCGAACTCGCTGGCCTCGGTCTCGGCGGTGCCGGTCATGCCCGCGAGGCGGTCGTACATGCGGTAGTAGTTCTGCAGGGTGATGGTGGCCAGCGTCTGGTTCTCCTCCTTGATGGCCACCCCCTCCTTGGCCTCCACCGCCTGATGGAGCCCGTCGGACCAGCGCCGCCCGTCGAGCACACGCCCGGTGAACTCGTCGACGATCTTCACCTGGTTGTGCTCCACGATGTAGTCGCGGTCGCGCCGGTACAGCTCCTTGGCTCGCAGGGCGGCCTGCAGCTGATGCACCAGGTTCTGGGCCACCATGTCGTAGAGGTTCTCGATCCCGAGTGCCCGCTCGACCGCATGCACGCCCTCCTCTAGGGGCGCCACCGAGCGCTTCTCCTCGTCCACCTCGTAGTGGACGTCGCGCCGCAGCCCCCGGGCGATACCGGCGAAACGGATGTAGAGCTTGGCCGCATCGGCCACCTGGCCGCTGATGATCAGCGGTGTGCGGGCCTCGTCGATGAGGATCGAGTCGATCTCGTCGACGATGCAGTAATGATGGCCGCGCTGCACCTGCTCGGCGCGGGCCATGGCCATGTTGTCTCGCAGATAGTCGAAGCCGAGCTCGTTGTTGGTTCCGTAGGTGACGTCGCAGTCGTACTGGCGGCGCTTGTGCTCCCACCCCCGGTTGCCGGGAACGATCAGCCCGACGCTGAGGCCCAGCCACTTGTAGAGCTGTCCCATCCACTCGGCGTCCCGGGAGGCCAGGTAGTCGTTCACGGTCACCACATGCACGCCGAGTCCGGTGAGCCCGGTCAGGTACACGGCCAGCGTGGACGTGAGGGTCTTGCCCTCACCGGTGCGCATTTCCGCCACCGCGCCCCAGTGCAGGGCGGCGCCGCCCACGAGCTGCACATCGAAGTGCCGCTGGCCCAGCACACGCACTGAGGCCTCGCGCACCACCGCGAAGGCCTCCAACAGCAGGTCGTCGGGCGACTCGCCTCGGTCGAGACGGCTGCGGAATTCGCCGGTGCGGGCTCTCAGGCTGTCGTCGTCGAGCCTCTGCAGGTCGGCCTCGAGCGCGTTGATGTCGGGAACGAGGGCCTGCAGGTCGCGCAGCTTGCGCCCCTCGCCGGAGCGCAGAACCCGCCTGAGCAATGACATCGGCCCCGGACCCTGGCTCTTTCAGCCGGCTTCGTCTATGAGGCCCACCGCGCCATCGTCGCGGCGGTACACGACGGCTGAGCGGCCGGTGGTGGAGTTGATGAAGAAGAAGAACCCGTGCTCCATCAGATCCATCTTCAAGGCGGCCTCCGACGGCGACAGCGGGCCGAGATGGAACCGCTTGGTCTTCACGATCCTCAGTTCCGGCTCGGTGTTGCCGGAGTCGGAGCCGTCCCAGCCGTCCTGTTCGTCTGCGGCGGGCTGAGGCTCGGCACCGGCGGGGGCGCTGGTGCGGATCGTGTCGCCCCGGCCGCGGTGGCGGTTCTTGAGCCTGGTGCGCAGCTTGCGGATCTGGCGTTCCAGCTTGGCCTCGGCCAGATCTACGGCGGTCATGGCGTCGGGGGCGTTCACCTTGCAGCGCAGGTGGTGACCATGGCCGGTCAGGGTCACCTCGCACGTCTCCCGGTCGACGATGCGGGGATTGCGAGCTTCGTCGAAGTGCACCTCGGCGGTGTCAAGATCTTCCAGGTAACGGTCGAGTTGGCCGATCTTGGTTCGCACGGCCTCCTCGAGGCCGGCGGTTACCGCTACGTGGCGGCTGCTGATGGATATCTCCACATCCAACCCTTCTGCTGTGTTTCGGTTTCGATGCGCCCTCATCGTAGAGGTGCAGTCGCAGCCTGCCGCGATGCCGCCGGCGCCACTGTGGCCACCGCGGCCACCACTGCCGCGGCGCCGCCCGAGCGCAGCGCAGCCGCCGCCACCCGCAGCGTGGAGCCGGTGGTACACACATCGTCGACGACCAGCACCAGCCCCCGCAGACGGCCGCGCCGAAGTGCCAGCCTGGGCCCCGCCATGCGCCCCTCGCGGGTGCGGGCCGTCTGGGGGTCGTCGTCGAGCCTGCGAAGCAAGTGGCGGGCCGGACATCGCAGCCGCCGGGCCAGGGCTCGGGCCAGCAGTTCGGCCGGGTCGAAGCCCCGCTCACGGCGTCGCGTCGGGCTGCACGGCACCCAGGTGACCAGGTCTGGGCGCTGTGCGGTGGGAACCTGCGTAGCCATCCGGTCGGCGATCGGCGTGACTGAGGCGGTGACGCGGCCGTACTTCAGGGCGCGCACCAACTCGGCGGCGGCACCCTCGTGGCTCCAGCCCGCCCACAGCGCATCCACTCCCTCGATCCGCAGATCCTGCACGGCGAAGGAACCTAACGGCGGCGCTCAGCTATATCCAGTAAAATTGTTGTTCAATAAGTTTCAGGGTATTTGTCTGACAAAACCGGTGGTTCTGGTTGCCGGGACCTTCACTGCTCCAGCGGCCCGCCCAGCAGGGTCTCCACGATGGACCTTCCAGAAGCGGGCGCGCCTCCCGCCTCGATGCCGCGGTGCCGCTGCGCGATGAACTCCTCGAAGTGGCCGTCGGTGAACAGCCAGAACTGGTCGGCGACGATCGCCTCGACCACCATGTCACCCACCAGCGACGGGTCCATGGCGTGCTTGTACATCTCGCGCACCGCCGCCAGCGTCTCCGACTCGTCGTCGTTCGAGAAGACGTTCAACGAACTGCGGCCAGCGTCGTCGAGGAGCCGTTCCGGTCGGTTGCGCTCGGAGTCCAGGATGTTGGTGGCCACCAGGCCCGGGCACAGGCACGTGACGCCCACGCCGGTGCATTCGGCCTGCATCTCCAAGTGAAGGGTCTCGCTCAGCGCCACGACGCCGTACTTCGACACGTTGTACGGTCCGATTCCGGGCGAGCAGAGGTGGCCGAGCACCGACGCGGTGTTGACCACATGGCCGCAGCCGCGCTCGATCATGGCCGGCAGGAACGCCCGGCAGGCATGGATCACACCCCAGAGGTTGACGCCCAGACACCACTCCCAAGTGTTCAGGGAGGCCTCCGCGACGCCACCCCGGCCGGCCACGCCGGCGTTGTTGCACAACACGTCGGCCGGGCCGTAGGCGTCGGTGCAGGCGTCTCGCAAGGCCTCCACCGACGGCCAGGAGGACACGTCGCAGGTGACCGCAATCGCCTCTCCGCCATCGGCACGGATCGACCCGACGGTCTCGTGCAGCGGCGGCTCCTCCACGTCAGCCACCACCACCCGCATCGCGGAGGCCGCGAAGCTCTCGGCCATTCCGCGGCCGATTCCGCTGGCGCCGCCGGTGACCACCGCCACCCGGCCGGCTAGATCCCTCACGGTGCGAGTACGTGGATCAAAGCGCCGTGATTTGCCGCGAAGTCTTGGAGTGGGCCGGCTAGATCCTTCACGGTGCGAGGGCGGCGAGAGCGTCGTAGTCGATGGCGCCGATGCCGGCCTGCGGGTGGAGCACCTGCACGCAGACCTCGGTGGCTCCGGCGTCGGCGTGCTCGGCCAGGCGGCGCTCGATGGCGTCGACGTCGCCCCAGGCCACCATGGCGTCCACGAAGCGGTCCGAGAGCCCGTCGATGTCGTCGTCGCTGAATCCGAGCCGGTTCCAGCACGCGCGGTAGCCGGGGGCCCGGGTGTAGAACTTCATGACGTTGCCGCCGGTCGCCCGGGCCTGTGAGGCGTCGGTGGTGAGCATCACCTTCTGCTCCACGCACAGTTGCGGGCCGGCGCCCATCACCGAGCGGGCGAACGCGGTGTGCTCCGGTGTGGTGTTGTAGGGGTGGGCGCCGTCGGTGCGCTCCGCCGCGAGTTCGAGCATCCGGGGGCCGAGGGCGGCCAGCACCACCGGCACCGGTTGCGGCGGCGCCACCGCGCTGTAGCGGGCCTGCTCCATGGCGTCGAGGTAGGAGCGCATGAACGACAGCGGCTTGTCGTAGGGAATGCCCCGTATCTTGTTGACGATCACCGGGCTCGACACGCCGAGGCCCAGCGTGAACCGGCCGCCGGTCTGCTCGGCGACGGTGTACGCCCCCTGCCTCATCACTCCCGGATGCCGGTTGTAGACGTTGGCGATTCCGCTGGCCAGGCCCAGCGTCGACGTCACCGCGCCGAGGTGCGCCGTGAGGGCGAACGGATCACGTCCAAGGGTCTCCGCCACCCACAGTCGTGAGAATCCGAGTTCCTCGACCCTCCCTGCGAATGCGGCCGCACTGGCCGCGTCCAGAGCGTCGGGCATGATCCAACACGCCCGTTCTGCCGCCATGTGATCTCCCCTCGCCCGCGAGCGGCCCCAAGGTACCGGAAGTCCGAGGGCGAGTCACCGTCCCGATCAGGACAGCTACTCGTTGAGAGCGGCTTCCTTCTCCGCCGAGGGACCGGGGTCGCCCAGCCTGAAGCCGCCGGGCCCCATGAGGAAGCCCTCCACTCGGGCCAGGCTCTCGCGCACCTTTTGGGTCTCACGAGCTTGGCCGTCCATTCGGCCGGTCAACTCGTCAATCCGCCGCCTGTTCTCGTTGATCGCCACCCGGTTCTCGTTGATCGCCACCCGGTTGTCCTCAATTGCGTGGCGGTTCTCCTTGATCGCTACGCCGTTCGCGTCGATCCGTGTGGTGAGGCGGACCTCCATTTGACAAATCTGGTTCAACAGGATCCGAATCGTTGCGAGCGAGGATCCGAGCCCCGACACGACGATTGTTATCACCAGTGCCACCGTTTCAGCTTGCATTGTGCTATGCCTCCGCTCCTTTAGAGATGCTTCGAGGCGAGCCCGTGATCCGAGGCTGGCAACGGATGCTCCGATGGTACTACACATCATGACAATCAATCAAGAGTCATCATCGGCCTTCGGCTGGTAGGGATTCTAGGACGTCTCGGGGCGCGGCCAGGCGCCCACTACCGGGTGGTCGGCTTCCAGGGGATCGATCTGCGAGGCTCCGCCGGGTGCGCCGAGTCCGGTGACCTGGAAGAAGTCGGCGTTCACCTCGGTGAACGGCTGATTCTCGGCAGGCAGGAACGCTTCAGGGTAGATCGCCTCGACCGGGCAGACCGGTTCGCAGGCACCGCAGTCGATGCACTCGTCGGGGTGGATGTAGAGCATCCGGCCACCCGTATAGATGCAGTCCACCGGGCACTCGGCCACACAGGCCGCGTCCTTCACGTCGATGCAGGCCGGACCGATCACATAGGTCACGGACACTCCCGATAGCCCGGATGCCTGTCGTAGACCCGCGCCAGCATGTCGAGGTATTCGGGCTCGCCCGCCACCGACAACGGAGCGGGCTGCTGGCCGGGGTAGCCGATGAGTTCGCGCACCTCGGCGCTGAGGTAGTAGGCGCCCACAACGGCCGTGGACAGAACAGCGAAGTCGTCGGGTCGGCTGGCGGCGAGTTCGCGCACGAAGTCGTCGAGTCCGTCGGTGGGCATCTCGTCGAGCAGAGCCGTCAAAGGCGCGGCCAGGCTCGGAGCGGCCCCGAGACACTGATCCAGCAGGCGGCCGGCCACCCCGACAACGGAAGCGGCCGGCATGCCGAACCCCTCGGCCACGAGAATGTCGGCCACCCTCGCCAAAACCAGCCGCTGGGCCGCTGACGGTTCAACGTCGCTCATGCGGGCACAGCCTGCGAAGCGCGTGCCTCGATCAGATGGTCGACAACACGAAGCGCGTTGGCCATGATGGTGGCTGTCGGGTTGGCCGACCCGCCCGTGACGAACACTCCCCCGTCGATCACGTAGAGATTGGCCACATCGTGGGTCCGGCACCAGCGGTCCACTACGGAGTGGCGAGGGTCGTCTCCCATCCGGGTCGTGCCCAGCACATGGCCGATGCCCGTGGGCCAGATGTCACGCACCGTCACCGACGCCGCTCCGCACGCCTCGGCCGCTTCGACGGCCCGGGCCACGTTGAAGTCGAGCATCCTCCGCGTGTTCTCCGACACTCGGTACTCGACACGGGCAGCCGGCAGACCCGAGGAGTCGCACGCCTCGGAATCGAGGACCACGCGGTTGTGCTCCTCGGGAAGGTCCTCTGCCTGGATCCCCCATGTGAAGGCGCGACCGAACACCTCAGCGGCCGCTCGGTGGAAGGCCGAGCCCCATACCGCATCGAAGCCTTCGTGTCGGTGCGCCTCCTGGTATTCCGCCACCGCGAACATCGGGCCGCCGTGGGGCATGACCATCCACTTCGCACCGCGGACGAACTCGCGGTCGGGGTGGGTCTCGGCGAACTCCAAGGAGTAGATGCTCTGGCCCCATGGGCCCTGCCAACTATCGAGAGAGTCCTCGCAGACCGCCGTGACTGTGCGGTAGGGGTGCTGCATGAGCCTGCGTCCCACTAGTCCAGAGGAGTTGGCGAGACCGTCGGGAAACCGCTTCGACTCCGACAGCAGCAGCAGACGGGCCGTTCCTATCGCGTTCGCCGCCAGGATCACCACCTGAGCGGGCTGCAAATGCTCGACTCCGTCACGGTCCAGGTACACGACGCCGCGGGCCAGACCACGCTCATTGAGAAGGACTTGTGCCGCTCGAGCCCCACTGATAAGGCGAGCACCCGCGCCGAGGGCCGCAGGCCAGTGAGTCAGCGACGGGGTGGCCTTGGCGTTCTCCGGGCAGCCGATCATGCAGGTGCCTCGCCGTTGGCAAGCCTGAAGCGAACCGTGGGTCCGTGAGGCTATGGCGTTGGAGCCGGGCCACCAGTGCCAGCCGAGCCTGTCCATGCCCAGGGCTGCGGTCAGCCCGACCTTGCCGATCGGAATGGGTGGGTTGGGGTAGTCGAGCTCTGGAAGGGCCGGATCGCCGCTCAAACCGGACACCGACATGTCCCGAGCCACTCGGGCGTACGGAACCGCCAGATCGCTCCAGCTGATCGGCCAGTCGTCGGCTACCCCGTCGAGCGTCTGAACCTTGAAATCCGACGCAAGCAGCGGCTGCCACATGGCGGCCCACTGCACCAGCCCGCCGCCGACGCCGTTGTACATCACGGGGCGCACGTCGGCGTCGCCGGTCAGCGGATAGTCGGCCGAGCCCC
>JAJDZO010000242.1 GCA_022824605.1 Acidimicrobiia bacterium | reverse complement strand
CGTTGTTGACCAGGATGTCGGGCGGGCCGAACATGTCCTGGCAGTGCTGGACGGCCGCGGCCCACTGGTCCTCGTCGGTCACGTCGAGCGCGAACGCTGCGGCTGCGGATCCGATCTCGGCAGCCACCGCCCGGCACGTCTCGGCGTTGATGTCGCACAGCAGGACGCGGGCCCCGTATCGGGCCAGAGTCCTGGCCGACTCGGCCCCGAGACCTTGGCCGGCTCCGGTGACGATCGCGATCTTGCCCTCTACCTGAGTCACTCGTCCCCCTTCGGGGTCGGATGGCGGCGCCGGTGTGGACACGCCGACGCGGTCACACCGACAGTGTCGCGGGCGCTTCCACCTGTTGGCGAAGGCGACGGACGTACCACCGCTGGAACTCTCCGATGAAGCTCTCCTGGGGGGCGAGGCGACCGGGACGGTAGGCGCGCGAGGTTGCCCCCTGGTAGGTCCGCTCCCAGATCGGGAAGTCCTCAGCATTCACCTCGGCGTAGAACTCGCACACCTCGTCGGTGTCGTAGTCCTGCCCCTCCTGGGCGTCCTTGTCGACCAGCCAGGTCGTCTGCCAGTAGATCTGGTCGTGAGCCAGGGGTCTGATGCTGAAGATGCTGGCGTGGTCCACCGACATGAACAGCGAGTCGAGCGGGTTGAGGTTGGAGAACACCGACGCCTCGTCGGACTCGGTGAACTGGCCCATCAACGGAGCCACTCGCTTGCCGCCGATCGTCTCGGACTGGTACCCGGGGGCCAGCGGACCCCGCACCAGCCAACGGAACTGGTCGTCGTGCTCGCCGTCCTGGACGATGACTCCGGTCACATCGGGGAGTTGGGTCAGGGCGGCCTCCCACTCCTTCATCTCCTGCTCTGCCTGGGTGGCGGCCGCGATCACCTCCTCGGTCCGGGTGGAGGCGGCCGCCTGCCAGTAGGCCGGCGTGCGGGTTCGGGTGAAGTTGGGGTGGACGACAGGCACGTGGTACGGGTCGATGGTGTTCTCGACGAGGGTTTTCCAGTTGGCGTTGGCCGAGAAGCCCTCGATCCGGATCACCTTGGCGTCGGCCATCCCGTAGAACCGGAAGATGTCTGCGAAGGGCTGGTAGGCCGCGTCGAAGTCGGTAGGGGTGTCCGACACGGACAGGAAGATCAGTCCTCCGAGGACGCGCAGATGGCACGGGCGGAGGTTGTGGGCGTCAGGGTCGAACGTCTCATCGAAGATCACCTCGAGCCGGCGCGACTTGACCTTGCCTTCCAGGCTGTAGCTCCAGTTGTGGTAGGGGCAGGTGAATTGGCGCAGCCCCTTGGCGCTCTCACCGCACAGGCGGGCGGCCCGGTGGCTGCACACGTTGAAGAAGGCGCGGACGACCCGGTCGCTGCCGCGGACGACGATCACCGACTCGCCGAACAACGACACGAGTTTGGTGTCGCCGGGTTCGGGTATCTCCGAGCTGTGGCCCGCCACGTACCACAGCGGCGCCAGCAGCCCTATGTCGGCTGGCAACAGGTCAGGATTGGTGTAGAACCCCGCCGGCAACCCGTAGCCCGGCTGGTACTGCTCGATCAGTGCGTTGATTCTCTCCGACCTCACTCTTCCTCCCGGTCCGTGCTAATGTGGGTCTTGACCCATATTAGCCACCCGAGGCTCGTCACTGTCAAGCGACGGGCTGCCGGGAGAACCGACAGCTCGCCGGACCCGGCGCCGGATGCCCGGCCGGCGGGCGAGGAGAACCAGACAATGAGGGACTTGAGGAAGAACATGTTCCGCCTGTCGGCGGTCGTGCTCGTGTTCGCGCTGGTCGGGGCCGCCTGCGGCGACGACGAGGACGAAGCACCGGCACCGGCGGCCGAGCCGGTCGAAGCAGCACCGGCCGAGCCGGCCGAGGCCCCCGCCGACGACGCCGATGACATGGCGGCTGATGACATGGCGGCTGATGACATGGCAGATGACGCCGCAGGCCCGGCTGCTGATGATGAGGCGGCCGATGACATGGCTGATGAAGCGGCGGCCGATGACATGGCAGATGACGCCGCCGGCCCGGCTGCTGATGACTCGCTTCCACCGGTGAAGATCGGCATGATCGCCCAGGAGGAGGAGCTCATCGCCTTCCCGGAGATGCGGGCCGCGGCCGAGGCCGTGGTGGCGTACTTCAACGCCGAGCTCGGCGGCATCGACGGTCACCCCGTGGAGATCGACATCTGTGGCGCGGGCGACGGACCCGAGAGCCATATCGCCTGCGCTCAGCGGTTCGTCAACGCCGACGACATACACATCGTGGTGAACGGCGGCATCGGCAGCAACACCGGGGCTTCGGGTGCGGTCATGGCTGAAGCCGGCTTGGCATCGATGCCCCTCGGCAACGACTTCGCGGAGTATCTCACTCCCGGCGTGTACACCTTCGAGCCCGGTATACCCGGCCTGTCCCAGGTGTTGTTCGTGTATTCGGCCGCTCAAGGAGCGACGAGCGCGACGTTGTTCCTGTACGACGACCCCAGCGTCGAGGTGTTCGTGCCCGCGTTCCAGGCCATCGCGGCCGACAACGGCATCGACATGAACCAGCACATCCCGGTCGGGTTCGAGCCGGACCTGACCGGCCCGATCTCAGCGGCCGACACGTCCAACGACGTGTGGATGTTCGTTCTCGCCGATGGAGCCCAGTGCCAGGCCGCGGCCAACGCGGCCAAGTCGATTGGCTACGACGGTCGCTTCCTGACTCTTGACTCGTGCATGCAGGTCGACGTGCTCAGCACCGGCGACCTCGACGGCTGGGTTGCGCCGATGGTCTCGTCGGCGCCCACCATCGACGGCGGGGCCGATGTCGAGGTGATCAACCACATCTTCGACACCTACGGCTCGGCAGAGGCACACGGTGCGGGGCTCGGCGGCTGGGCCCTCGGCAACGTGATGATCGCCCGCGAGGTCCTGATCGCGGCCGGCGGCGCCGATGCCACCGACGAGTCGGTGATCGCCACGTTCGACGGCGGCTTCACCAGCGACACGATCCTGGGTTTCCCGGAGGTGTCCTGCCCCGGACCGGCTCCCTGGATCGGCGCCTGCAACACCGCGCCGCTGATCGTGACGGTTGACGGCACCGATCTGATCGCGCCCGACGGGTTCTTCCCGCTCGACTTCACCGAACTGAACTTCCTGCTCGAGGGTTAGCCACGACCCGAGGCCGAATCGGCTCGGGGAGATCGCGCTGAAGTGGTCTCCCCGGCCGCCGGGTTGGGTCGCCAGAGGTGCCAGGTTCTCAGGCCAGCGTGCGGTTGATCGCCTCGATCAGCTTGCCCGCGTCGGGGAGGTAGGCCTGCTCCAAATGCGACGTGCTCGGCACGGGAATGTTCGGGGCCGCCACCCGCTCAATGGGGGCGTCCAGCAGGAAGAAGTTGTCGCCGGCTGCGGCTTGGGCCGCCAGTTCGGCCCCTAGGCCGCCGCGTGTGCGGCTCTCCTCAATGATCACCAGCCGGTTGGTCTTGGCCACCGATGTGAAGATCGTCTCGGCATCGAGCGGGACGATGGTGCGGGGGTCGACCACCTCGACGGAGACGCCCTGCTCTGCCAGCGTCTCAGCGGCGATCAGGGCTTGGTTCACCATGGCGCCGAAGGCAACCACGGTGACGTCGCTGCCCTCACGGCGGACGGAGGCCTCCCCGAACGGCACAAGGTGGTCTCCGTCGGGCACTTCAGATTCCTCGTTCTGCAGGCACAGCAGCATGTGCTCAAGGAACAGGACGGGGTCGTTCGACCGGATGGCGGTCTTCAACAGGCCCTTGGCGTCGGCCGGGGTCGAAGGCATGGCGATCGGGAGGCCGGGCGTCTGGAAGAAGTGGGTCTCGGTGCACTGCGAGTGGTGCAGGCCGTAAGCGAAGCCTCCGCCGGTGGGCATGCGGATCACCAGCGGCACCTCGTACTGGCCCTGGGTCATGTAGCGCCACTGGGACGCCTGGTTCACGATCTGGTCGGCGGCCAGCAGCGCGAAGTCCGAGAACATGATCTCGACCACGGGCCTCATACCCTCCAGCGCCGCACCCATGGCCACACCGACCAGCGCGTTCTCGTGAATGGGGGTGTCGACGACCCGCTCGGTGCCGAACTCCTCGACCAGACCGGCGGTGATGCCGAGGTTGGAGACCCTGATGTCCTCACCGAGCAGGAAGACGCGGTCGTCGCGCTGCATCTCCTCGCGCAGCGCCTCGGTGAGAGCGTCCATGTACTTCACCGGGGCCATGCTCACAGCACCGCGGTCTCGGCCAGATTCTCGAACAGGTAGCCGACGTCAGCGGGCTCGTCCTCCAGAGCTAGCTTGAATGCGGTGTCGACTTCGGCCCGGGCCGCCTCACGGGCCGTCTCGATCGCGCCGGCGTCCATCGTTCCCCGCTGGATGAGGGCCGCCTCGTAGCGGCTGATGGGGTCCCTGGCCCTCCACTCCTCGACCAGGCCGTCATCGATGTAGCTGAGGGGGTCGGCGTCGTAGTGGCCGGCGATGCGGCAGGTGACCAACTCCAGCAGCACCGGTCCGTTGCCCTCGCGTGCCCACCCGACGGCGTCGCGGGTCTCGCGGTACACGAGCTCCACGTCGTTGCCGTCGAGGCGCTTGTTCGGGATGCGGTAGTAGCCGGCCCGGCTCCCGACGCCCTCGGCGTCCGGGGGGAAGTGGACGTCGTGGTAGCTGAACTCCACGACTTGGTTGTTGGCCACGATGATCACCAGCGGGAGGCCCCAGATGGCGGCCATGTTCATCATGGCGTGGGAGTCCGGGGTGTTGAAGGCGCCCTCACCCACATGGACCATCACCGCCCGCAGCTCGCCCCGCATCTTGATTGCCTGCGCTGATCCGACCGCCATGGTCAGGTTGGCGCCCAGGCAGCCCGACACCCCGTGGGTGTTGTGGGTCCGGTCGCCGAGGTGCACGCCGCCGACGCCGCGGTTGATGCCTGTCCGGCGTCCCATCAACTCGGCTACCAGCGCGTTCATGTCCGTGCCCCGGCCCAAGTAGTCGCCGAACCCCCGGAACGTCGGGTAGAGGATGTCTTCGGGCTCGAGTGCAGCGGTGATGCCTGCCGAGATCGCCTCCTGGCCGGTGGCGGGGTGGGACATGCTCTCGCACCGTCCCCGCCTGATGAACCGCATGTGCCCTTCGTCCAGGGCGCGGGCCCGCAGCATCTCCCGATGGAGGTTCCTCTGTAGATCCCGGTCGGGGCCTGGGGCGGGGCCTGCCACCGCGCCTGCTACCGCGCGTTCGACGTCGGCCTTCGTGACGCGCCCCCTCGGGCCGGTCGCGTCCACAGTCGACAGATCGATGCCGTGTTGCTCTGCGAGTCTCTGGGCCGCGGGGGTGGCGACGACCCGCGGCGCGCCTTCGAGCATCACCACCCTGTCATCGGACACAACATCCGGCTCCGCGGCGACGGCGGTGCTCACGGTTCTAGGTGCCCGCGCTGGCGCCGCCGCGGCGGAGGATCCGGGCGCAGTGCCGCGGGCGTCTCTGGCCGCTTCGGCGCTCTCGACGATCACGGCGATCAGTTCGCCCGGTCTCGCCTCCTCGCCCTCGTCGAGCCGGATGTCGATGAACCCGTCGCAGACGGCCTCCACCTCGACCACCGTCTTCTCGCTCTCGACGGTGGCGATGACCTGGTCCTCCACGACCTCGTCGCCCGATGAGACCAGCCATTCGTTGAGGACGATCTCGCTGGTCGACATACCGACCTTCGGCATGAGTACTTCAGCGCTCATGGGGGTCACTCGCCGGCCGAGATCAGCATCTCGCACAGGCCGACCGACAGGCCCGCCAGCATTCCGCCGTCGAGCACCAGCGAACTGCCGCTGATATAGCGGCAGTCGTCAGAGGCCAGGAAGTGGATCGTGGCGGCCACTTCGTTCATCTCGCAGACCCGTCGCAGGGGGGTGAGCCGGTTGAAGGCGGCCACCTCGGCCTCCGAGTCGGTCTCGTCCGCCAGGGTCTCAGTGGCCACCGTGCCCGGTGCGACGGCCACCACCCGGATGCCGCGGTCGCCGAGTTCGATGGCCGCGCTGCGGGTGACGGCGTCCACCCCCGCCTTGGATGCGCTGTAGGGGCCGTACTCGGGCAGCGAGATGTGGGCCGCCAGGGAGGAGACGTTGATGATCACCCCTCCGTCGTTCATGACCGGCACGCCGTGCTTGATGCAGTAGACCGTGCCCATCACGTTGACCTCGTGGTCTCGCCTGAAGGCTCCGGCGTCGCCGGTCTCGATTGGGCAGTCGAAGTCCCATACGCCGGCGTTGTTGACCAGGACGTCGATGGGTCCCAGCCGGTCGCGTACCTGGCTCATCAGGGCCCTGACCTGCTCCTCGTCGCTCACATCGGCCCGGATGAAGGTGGCTCCGAGCCGGTTGGCCAGCTCCGAGTGGTCCGAGCGGTTGCAGAAGGCCACCGAGGCCCCCGCGGCCAGCAGGCGCTTGACGGTGGCCAAACCGATCCCGCTGCCACCGCCGGTGACCAGCACCACCTTGTCTGTGACTGAGAACATTGCATCCCTGCCTTCGGCGCGATCGGGATTGGAGCTGGACGCCGGCTGCACTAGGTCCCTACACCCTGCAAGAAAAGGTCGACGGCCAGTTCGGGAATATCGTCCAGGTTGAGGGTGGACTCGGGCATCCAACGTTCGAAGATCAGGCCGTTGACCAAGCTGCGCAGGACGCGGGTCAACTCGGAGGCCGGCCGGTCGGCTCGGATCTCGCCCGTCTCCTGGCCCCTTGCGATGACGACCTCGAGCGCCTGATCGGACGGGTCGACGGCCGGAAGGAGGGCCGCCGCCTCGTCACGGTCCGGCCTAAGGGTCTCCCGGTACATGACTCGGGCGAACTCCTCGATCTGGGCCGACACCTTCAGGTCCGTCCGCATTATCGCCAGCAACTGCTCGCGGACGGGCGCATCGGCCGGGAGCGGTTCGAGCACCTCGACGATGCGTGCGAACCAGGCCGCGACTGCCTCGCGGAAGACCTCGTGCTTCGATTCGAAGTAGTTGTAGATGGTTCCCTTGCCCAGTCCCGCGGCCAGGGAGATGTCGTCGACCCGGGCTCCGTCGAAGCCCTTGGCTGCGAACTCGGCGGTGGCGGCCTCCAGCAGCTTGCGCCGATGTTCGGCTCTGGTCGCCTCAGTTACGCGGGGCACTGCATTATTATGGGTAGCGGCCCACTTTAAAGTCAACCGCTTCAGGAGTTGGACATGACGGTGTATTCGCTGGTGGACATGCCCAGGTTCGCGGCCGACGGAGTGCGCAGGCCTGGAGGATGATCGAGGGGGTCTGGACTAGCCGTCGGGTCCCGCTCGGCGGGTTCCTGAGCTTGGTGGCTTCCTCAGCCGCGGCGGGATTCGGCCAGCAGGCAGAGGATCTCGTACATGAGGGTGGCCCCTACCAGGGCGGTGTTGCCCGACGGATCGAAGGGCGGGGCCACCTCCACGACGTCGCCGCCGATCAGGTTCATGTGCCGGAAGCAGCGCAGCAGTGACAGCGCCTCCCGGGTGGTGATGCCGCCCACTTCGGGGGTGCCGGTGCCGGGCGCGTACACCGGGTCGAGGCCGTCTACGTCGAAGCTGATGTAGGTGGGGCCGTCGCCCACGATGCGCTTGGCTTCGGCGGCGGCCCCCGCCACGCCCAGCTCCTCGAACTCCTCGATGAACATGACCCGCATCCCCGAGTCCTGGGAGAACTCCCAGCCGTCGCCCCAGTTCTGGGCGCCCCGAATGCCGATCTGAATGCAGCGGGCCGGGTCGATCAGCCCGTCCTCGGCGGCGAGGCGGAACGGCGCGCCGTGGTGGAACTTCTCGCCCCGGAACGGACCCCACGTGTCGGTGTGGGCGTCGATGTGGATCATTCCTATCGGGGCCTGCGGACTGGCCAGGGCCCGGAAGATCGGGTAGGTGATCGAGTGGTCGCCCCCGGCCGCCAGCGGCAGCGCGCCGCCCTCGACGATGCGCCCGGTGAAGGCCTCGATGTCGTCGGTGGCCGCGGCGTTGTCGAACACTCGTGAGAAGCGCACGTCGCCGACATCGGCCACCCGAGCCTCGTCGAAGGGGTTGACCCCGGTGGCGTGGTTGATGGCCCGCATCAGCGACGACTGGTTGCGGATCTCGCGGGGGCCGTGGCGGGCACCGGGCCGGTTGGTCACCCCGCCGTCGAAGGGCACCCCGAACATGGCGATGTCCACGCCGTCGAGATCGGGCACGTAGGGGGCCCGCATGAAGGTGGCGATCTCGGAGTAGCGGGGTTCGTAGAGCGGGTCGTCCCCGACGTCGATGCCGCGTGCGGTCATGGCGCGAAGGCTAGGCCCCGGCCCCGGGGCGGGACCGCATCCGGTAGGTGACCAGCTCGTCGGTGTCGAGCGGCCCGGCGGCGTAGTGGCAGAGCGGCTCGTCGTCCAGCTCGAAGATCATGGTGCCCACGCTCATCAGCGCAGTGTCGGCTGCCCGGCTCTCGCAGACCGCTCCCGAGGAGTACATCGCGGCTAGATCGGTCACCGTCGAATCGGGTCGCACTGCTTCTTCGAGCTGGCGGAGCCTCGCCTGTGAATGCTCCAGGTGCGGGTAGTGGTGGTGCGGTTGCTGAACGAGGACATGGTTGGTGTGCAGCCCTCGGCGGCCGTCGGCTGAGACCGCCACCATCTCCGAAGACACCTCCACCACGAGAGAACGGTCGCGGGTGCCGATCACGAAGCTGTTGCCGCTGGCAATGGGCACGCGCTCCAGCAACGCCAGAGCCTCAGCCACCGTGGTGCAACGCAATAGCATCGACACCAGCAGCCCCGAGCCGACGCCGTCGCAGCTGTGGGGGAGCTGGCTCAAGGTGGTGATGCCCACCGCCAGCCCGGCACGGTTCACGCCGTTGAGCGCCAGCATTCCCGCCAACGACGGCGCCAGGATCTCCAGACCCGACTGATCGACGCAGCGCAGCATCACCTGGGCGCCGTCGCAGTGCCGGTACAGATCCTGCGTCTGGGCCACCATGCCCCTGCTCCCGTCGTTGAGGGCCAGCGCGCTGCAACGCTGCAGCGGGCCCTGCCCGGCCGTGGGAGGTGTAGCGACGCCCGCGGGCACTTGGGTGGCGGTCGAACGCGCCGCGGCGCGAGGTGTCTCGTCGGGGGCCGTCGCGCCGGTGGTTTCGTCGAGGAACCACCAGCACTCGTCGATCAACTGCCACGCGAACATCGTGTCGAAGTCCTGGGCCGCTCCCTCGGCGATGCCGGCCACCTCGGTCAACAAGTCTCCGGCGCGCTTCTCTGCGGCCTCGCGCAGTCCGCTGCGGCGGGTGATCTCAGCCACGAACGCCCGGGGGTCGGTGCGCTCCGCGAGATGTTCGAACCATGCGTCGACGGCGGACGCGATCAGTGAGCGCAACTCCTCGCCGTGATGCCGGCCCCGTTCTCGCGGCGGCCCGGTGAGCGTGAGTTCCGGGATCATCCTGGATCCATTGTGTTCATGGCCGGGTGCGGTCACCATCAGCGGCCGACGCCGAGACCGACGAGCCCATCGGGGACCGTCGCCCGGGTCAGCGCCGGGTCAACCGGCACGGGAGGGACCGGTCCGGGGCGAACGACAGCGCGAATTCCCGGCCCCACGGCGTTTCGGGGTCGAGCATCTCGTGGTCGAAGCGGGTATTGAAGCGACCGACCGCCTCGGTGGCCTCCAGCAGGGCGAAGTGGCTGCCGACGCAGAACTTCGGGCCGGTCAGGAACGGGAAGTAGGCCCGCCGGTTCAGTCGCAGCGGGCTGTGATCATCCCACCGGTCGGGCAGGAACTCGCCGGGCCGCTCGAAGTGGCGCTCGTCGCGGTAGATCACGTACTCGGGGATCAGCACCTCCCACCCGGCGGGAATCACGAAGTCGCCGACGTCGAAGTCGGCGACGACGGCCCGGTTGGTTACGTGCACCGGCGGGTAGAGCCGCAGGGTCTCGTCGACGATGTGGCGGGGCTCGCAGCTCCGAGCGCTGGGATTGCGGCCCAACAGGTCGACCGCGAACGAGATGGTGTTGGTCACTGTCTCGTGACCGGCCAGGATCAGCGTGACCGCCTCGTCGCGGACTCCAGCGGTGTCCAGCGGCGGGTCGGGCTCCGCGGACGCGTCCACCAGCACACCGATCATGTCCTGACCGGGGTCGGCCCGGTCGCGGGACGCGATGACCGAGTCGATTAGGGCGTGCAGATCCTCGATGGCCGAGCGGAACGACTCGGGCTCGTTCGCCAGGTCCTCGTTGGCCGGGTCGGACTCGGCCCAGGCGTGGATCTCCTCCACCGCCCGGTCGATCACCGCCACCGCCTCGATGGTCAGGTCCGTGCTGAACAGCAGGTCGGCCACCACCCGCAGCGTGAGCCGGCGCACCGCGGGGTACAGGTCGAACTCCCTGTTCACCGGCCAGGACCCGAGCTCGTCGTCGATGATGGCCGTCATCCGATCCCGGAACCGGCCCACCGACCGGGCTCCGAGCGGCTTGACGATGCGGCGCCGGCGGGGGTGCCAGGTCGGCCAGTGGTAGTTGGTGAGGATGCCCGAGCCGGTGGCGTGGCTTAGCCGCTCGAACACCGGCGCCATGCCGACGTGCTGGAGCTTGTCGGCCAGCACGCGGTAGATCGAGTCGAGGTCGTACAGCACCGCGGCGCGCACCCCGGCGAGGTCGATGACCACCGCGTCGCCGTGGCTCTGGAGGTCGCGCAGGTAGCCGAACATGTCGGCGGCGAAGGCGTCGAACTGGTCACCGGGCGGGCCGGTTCTCAGCTTGATCATCGATGAGTTCTCGGATCCGGGTCGGTCCGGTCGGCCTTCAATTCAACCATCGATCAGGTCCTGGGGTCGGTAGGGAACAGGCGCGAGCGAGCCGTGCGATGGCATCGACAGTGGCCGGGGGTTGTCGAGCCAGTCGTCGATGTCGATCAGCTCCGGTGGCTTGTAGTCGGCGGGGTGCGCCAGCGACTCGTAACCCAACTCGGTGGCCAGCGAGGTGGCGTAGCGGTCGAGGGCGGCTGCGTTCACATAATTCAGGTGACCGGGCTTCTGGTAGTAGCGGTAACCGCCGCTCAGGTCGGGCTCGGGTCCCTCGATGATGGTGCGCATGCGCTTCCAACGCTGCGGAGCCTGCCGATGGTCGCGGATGTGGTTGGCGATCATGTCCGCAGAGGCGGCCAGGCCCCAGTAGCCGCCCGCGGCGAGGTTGGCCGGGCCCAGCACCATCATCTGCGGGTGGCGGCGATGGAACATCCAGATGAACAGGTCGTTGTCGGCGTCGTGGCTGGAGATCCGGCAGTGCTCGGCGTCCACGAACGGCACCCGGTCCAGGTAGCCGGTGGCCCAGATGATCAGGTCGATGTCCTCGCTGGTGCCGTCGGCGAAGTGCACCGTGGTGCCGTCGAAGCGCTCGATCTCGGGGCGGGACAGGAGGTCGCCGTGGGACAGGTGGTGCAGGATCTGGTCGTTGAGGATGGGATGGTGCGCCAGCGGCTGATGGTCGGGCGTACCGAACCCCACCCGGCCGACGTCGCCCACGTGGATTTCCAGGAAGCGCCGGAGCCGCTCCTGGCTGGACACCGAGTTGATGGCGAAGCAGTCGAGGGGGATGCCGCCGATCAGCTTCGGGAAGAACCAGTAGGCCCGCCGGACAGAGATCACCGCCCGATCGGCGGCGATGGCGGCGTCCACTGCGATGTCCACCGCGGAGTTGCCCGCGCCGACGACCATCGCCCGCCGCCCAACGAACTCGTCGGCCGACTTGTAGGTCTGGCTGTGGCGGGCTTCACCGCTGAACGTTCCCGGATAGGTCGGGACGTTGGGCACCCGCTGGAAGCCGGGACAGGCCACCAGCCCCCGGTAGCGCCGGACCTCGCCGGTGGTCAGCGTCACGTCCCATCGCTCGCCTTCGCCGGTCTCGACCGGGACGGCCTGCTCGACCCGGGTGTCGAAGGTGTAGTGGCGGGCCAGGCCGTGGTGGGCGGCCCAGGCGTGTATGTAGTCGCGGATCTCCCACCAGCGGGGGTAGGTGGGGTAGTGGTCGGGCATGGGCAGGTCGGCCCAGCCCGAGCGGGCCGCCGAGGAGATGAAGTGGGCCGACTCGTACATCCCGCTGCCCGGGTTGTCCATGTTCCACATGCCGCCGACCGTCGACCCGGCCTCGATCCCCTCGAAGGCAATGCCGGCTCGGCGCAGCGCCAGCGACACCGACAGCCCCGACGGCCCGGCCCCCACGACCAGCCATCGGTCGGTGCGGTCATCGGGCTGGGTCACGGTGCTGAACGGTAGCTATCGTGCCGTCTCGTGCCGTCACCGAACGAGCCTGCCCTGTTCTCGCTAGCCGGCAAGGTGGCCGTGGTGACCGGCGCGGCCTCGGGCATCGGCCTGGGAACGGCGCGCCGGCTGGCCGCGGCGGGAGCGACGGTCGTGCTGAGCGACATCAACGACGCGGCGGTCGACGCGGCGGCGATGGGAGCGGACTTCGTGGCCGCGGACGTGTCCGACGAGGATTCGGTCGCCGCGCTCGTCGACGAGGTGGCTGCT
>JAJDZO010000258.1 GCA_022824605.1 Acidimicrobiia bacterium | reverse complement strand
GCTGGGCCTGTTCGGCGGATCGGCCTTAGAGGGCGCGCCGACAGGTGCAGGTTTGTCGCGTCGGGGCGGGGTGTTTCCCACTCTTGTTCGCTGCGACCTGAGGGCCGCCCAAATCACGGCACGGCTGCCCGCGGCCTCGCCCGCATGGAGCGCGCTCGCCGATTCGCTCGGCCTCTGAGACCCTCCACTCCGAGGCAGGTCAGTGAGCAGCGCCGCCCACAAGTAGGGTGACCGAACCCGAAGCGCAGCAGAACAGAGGGAACCACCGTGTCAGGATCAACCATCACCCTAAGCGCATCCACATTCGACGAGGAGGTCAGCGGCTCGTCCACGCCGATCCTCGTTGATTTCTGGGCCGAATGGTGTGGGCCGTGCAAGATGATCGCGCCCATTCTCGACGAGATCGCCGCTGAGCATCAGGGCACGCTGACCGTGGCCAAGCTCAACGTGGACGATGCTCCCGACATCGCCCGCCGGTTCGGGGTCATGAGCATCCCGACGATGATCCTGTTCCGCGACGGGGCACCCGCCAAGCAGATCGTGGGAGCCAAGCCGAAGGCGGCTCTGCTCGACGACCTCGGCGAGTTCCTCTAAGAGTCCAAGCGAAGAGGCGGGCCAATCCGGCGCATACGGGCGAGGCCGTGGCCCGAGCGGCCCGTGAGCGCAGCGAACAAGAGCGGGAAACACCCCACCCCGACACGACAAACCTGCACCCATCCGCGCGCCCTCCAAAAGGCCGAGCGGCCCGTGAGCCCAGCGAACAAGAGCGGGAAACACCCCACCCCGACACGACAAACCTGCACCCAACCGCGCTGCCTGTGATCACGCCTCATGGTCTGCCGCTGCGACGCGGCGACGCGGGTGACGCGGTGCGCGACCTGCAGCACCGGCTCGCCCTGATCGGTTACGCCATCGACGGGGACTCAACCGAGTTCGGCACCGAGACGGAGGCTTCGCTGCGTCGCTTCCAGAGCGACCGTGGCCTCGTGGTCGACGGGATCTGTGGTCCTCAGTCGTGGAACGCTCTCGTGGAGGCCGACCACCGTCTAGGCGATCGGCTGCTCTACTACCGCGACCCGATGATGCGAGGCGACGATGTGGCGGAGCTTCAGCGCGGGCTCGGTCAACTCGGTTTCGACCCCTACTGGGTCGACGGCATCCTCGGACCGCGCACCCACCGGGCGATCCAGCAGTTCCAGCACAACGTAGGACTGCCCGACGATGGTGTGGTCGGGCGTTCCACCATCGAGGCACTCCATCGGCTCACTGTGCGAACCGCGGGGCAGGTGACCATTGCGGAGGTCCGCGAGCACGAACGACTCCGCCGTCAACCGAACCGGATAGAGGGCAGGCGGATCGTGGTGGGCGACACCGGCGACCTGCCCGTCATCGCACAGGCGGTCGCTCGGCGGTTGCGTCAACTCGGTGCTGACGTGTTGACCTTCAGCACGCCCGATTTGAGCCGGCAGGCTCGCACCGCCAACCAGTGGAACGGCGACATCTATCTGGGCGTGACGCTGGCGGTCGACAACTTCGGCATCTCGTATTTCGCCATGAGCGGATTCGAGTCGGTCGGAGGTCGGGCTCTTGCTCAACGTTGCTCGGCCGCTCTGGGTGCCTGCCTGCCTGAACCTGTCCCAACACGAGCGATGCGGCTGTCCATTCTCCGTGAGACCAGGATGCCCGCAGTGTGGTGCCGGATCGGCCCGGGAGAAACGGTGGTACCGCAGGCCGCTCATATCGGGCGAGCCCTCACTGACGCCACCGCTGACTGGTGCCTCAACCCAGGCCTGCCGTGAGACGCGGCCATCACATGATCAGGTGATAGATCCTCTCGAGGTCGCCAAGCCCGCTGAACTGGATGGTGATCTTGCCCGTGCGTTTGCCAAGTTTCACCGAGACCCTCGTATCGAGCCTGGTCGAGAGAAGATCCTCTAGTTCGAGCACGCCGGCGGTGGCGTCGCTGACCACAGATCCGCCGTCGTCATCGGAACCGGCGGCCACCTCCGGATCAGGGGCCGCAACCATCTCGGCCGACTTACGCTCTGTCTCGCGTACTGTCAACCCTTCTTGAACGACTTCAGTGGCGAGGATCTGCTGAGCCGCCTCGTCTTCGATGCTCAGCAGGGCGCGGCCGTGCCCGGCTGAGAGCTGGCCCTCGACGACTAGCCGCTGCACTGCGGGAGCCAGGTTCAGAAGCCTCACCGTGTTCGCCACCGTCGAGCGGGATCGACCGACCCGGGCGGCCACATCCTCCTGAGTCATACCGAAGTCGTCCATCAGCTGCCGGTAGCCGGCCGCTTCCTCCAGGGCGTTCAGATCCTGGCGGTGCACATTCTCGACGACCGCGACTTCCAGAGCCCCCTGGTCGTCCGCATCACGCACGAGCGCAGGAACGTTTCGCAGACCGGCGCGCTGTGCGGCTCGCCAACGGCGTTCCCCGGCGATTATCTCATACCCTTCTATTAGTTTTCGTACTATTATCGGCTGCACCACGCCCACTTCAGCGATTGAAGCCGCCAATGACGCCAGCGTCTCCTCGTCAAAGTGCTCCCTCGGCTGGTAGGGATTCGGGACGACCTGGCTGATATCGATCTGTTGGAAGGCGGACTCCTCCTCATCTGCCGGTTCAACGGGGATGAGGGCACCCAAGCCCCTTCCAAGACCACTACGCCGTACCACTTAGCACCTCCCGGGCCAGATTGCGGAATGCCTTTGCGCCTTCGGATGACGAGTCGTAGAGGATGATCGGCTGCCCGAACGACGGCGCCTCACCGAGCCGGACAGTACGGGGAACGACCTGCCAGCACACCTTGTCGCCATAGTGGGCGCGGACCTCTCGGGCGACATCTCGCGAGAGGTTCGTGCGAGCGTCGTACATTGTGAGAATCAACTTGGTCAATTCCAAAGAGGGGTTGAGGCTGCGCTGCACCATCCCGATGTTCTTGACCAGCTGCGCCAGGCCCTCAAGCGCGAAATACTCGGTCTGAACCGGCACGATCACCTCGTCCGCCGCCGTCAGGCCGTTGATCGTGAGCATCCCCAGCGATGGCGGGCAGTCGATCATGATGAGGTCGTAACTCGCCCGCGCCGCGGACATAACCTCTCGAAGCCTTCGTTCGCGGTTGAGGACCGGAACCAACTCGATCTCCGCGCCGGCAAGATCCAGGCTGGAGGGCGCAATGTGCAGCCCCTTCATCGTTGTCGGCTCGACAACCTCTTCGAGGTCAACGCCCTGCAAGAGCACGTCATAGATCGATTTGTCGAGACTCCGGGGATCCAACCCCACGCCAGTGGTCGCGTTCGCCTGCGGATCGAGGTCGACGATGAGAGTCTTGAGCTGCTCTTCAGCGAAACAAGCCGAAAGATTCACCGTCGCGGTCGTCTTGCCCACGCCGCCTTTCTGATTGGCGACCGCGAATACTCGGGCTCGGCCCTCGCCGGCTGGTATCTGGATCGCCACAACCTCCGCTCCTGTGCTCGCACAGACTGGTCGGTACGGTTCCATACGGCCCTCAGAAAGTCAAGCATCCCTCAAGTTTCACGTGAAACATCCGAGCCAGCCGCTTCTTGGCCCAAAGGGGACCGTTTTCGTGCTGCTCGGCTGCGGGGAAAGCGCTCGGGCAGCGGCCCTGAGCGCCGGACGCACAGATACCGGCCATGCGGCGTGGTCCAGCTCTCCGATGTCTCGCAGCCCAGAGCCGCGGCGAGCGGCATCCGGTGCCATTGCTGCGCCGTTGACGCCGAAACGGACACGACAAGCGATCCGCCTAGCGTCAGCAGCGGCAGCGCACACTCGGCCAGCTCGGCAGCCGGACCGAACGAGCGGGCCACCACCCCATCGAGACTCTCCCGAAGATCGCCCCGGGCCAGTTCTTCGATCCGGGTGTGCTCCACCGTCACCCGGTCGGACAGTCCGGCCGCCATCACCGCGCTCCATGCCATGTCACACCGTCGTTCGCTGGCGTCGACCAAGTACCAGCGCGACCTCGGCAACTCCAGCGCCAACAGGATCCCCAGCACTCCTGCGCCAGCACCGGAGTCTGCGAACCGGCCCTCGGGCCGTCGCATCCATTCATCCAGGACGTAACCGGCCGCATGAGATTGCATGTCATGGATTGAAGCGCGGCCTATCATCCCGGCGACCCGCGCTGAAGACCAGGCCCGATCGAGCCGCTCCAGTAGTTCCGGCTTGATCTCCGTCAGCGAATGACGGGGAGCCTGCGACACATGCCTAGAGGCCGAGCGAATCGGCGAGCGCGCTCCACAAGGGCGAGGCCGTGGCCCGAGCGGCCCGTGACCGCAGCGAACAAGAGCGGGAAACACCCCGCCCCGACGCGACAAACCTGCACCTATCTGCGCGCCCTCTCACCCCACAACCGCGGCGATGATCACTCGCCGGTGCGGATCCTCGCCCTCACTGCGGCTCTCCACGTTGTCGACGTCGGAGATTGCATCATGGACGATCTTACGGTCCATTCGGTTCATCGGCTCAAGAGCGACTTCGGACTGGGTCTCGATCGACTCCTCGGCAACCTTGCGTGCGAAAGCAGCCAGGGCCTCGGCCCGGCGGGCTCGAACCCCGCCCATGTCGATGCGGATCTTGCCCTCCCGTGTCGATCCACCCGATCGTTGCAACACCGTTCGCACCAACTCGTCGATCGCTTGAGCGGTCCCGCCCCGACGGCCGATCAGGACTCCGACTCCCTCACCGTTGGCCTCGATCCGCATGATCCCGTTGTCCAGGTCGTGTCGCTTGAACGTGATCGCGACACCCAGCGCTTCCCCGATTCCCCGGACGAAGGACTCCGCTATGTCGGCTTGCTCTACCAGCGAAGGGCCCGTGGTTTGATCTATTGTCATTGATTCTTCATCCTTTTTGGTCGTATCCGCGCCGCGGTCGGCGGGTTGCGTGCTCGACGACGGGCCGCTCTCAGCATCGACGGTCCTTCCGGTCGATTGACGGCCTCGGCCACCAGAATCCTTGCGGCCACCAGAATCCTTGCGGCCAGCGGATTCCTTGCGGCCGGAGCGAGCACCCGATTCCGGCTTGGGCTCGCCGGCGGCTCGCGCCGAGCCGGACCGCTTCGACGAAGCCGGCCGTCGGCCGCTGTGGCCCCTGTTCCGGCTGTCCTTCGGGCGTACCGGCGTGGGCAGCACCCGAGCCCTGACCCGGGCTTCCTGCTTGACCCTTCCGAACAGTCCCGTCTTGGGCTCTGAGAGCACCTCGAACTCAGCATCGGACTCGTCCACCCCGAGATGAACCAGCGCCTGTTCCTTGGCATTCTCAACCGTGGTCGCTCTGATCTCCAACCATTCCATTCCTGCGGCGAACTCCTTCGTGCGGCGCGCTCGCTCAGCGCCTCTTCTTCTTGTTGCGGCTCCGGTTCTGGCTCGGACGCCTCCCAGCAGAGCCCGGCGGAGTGACCCGGCCGCCGCTCGGTCGGCCACCAGTACGGGTCCGGGAGGGCGCCTTGCCGGTTCGCCCGCCCTTGGTGGCCGGGCCGGCTCCGGTGTCTGTGCCTTTCCGGCGTTGACCCCTGACGTTGCTCTCGCCTCGCTTCGCCGGCTTCTCCTTCGCGCTGCTGCGACTGCGTGGCCGGGCCGGCGCCTTGGCGCTGCTGTTGTTGCGTCCCGACCGGGCCGGCGCCTTGGCGCTGCCCCCACTGCGCTGTCGGGTCGGGGCTTTGGCTCGTGCCCCGCTCGCGTCCCGCTTCGGTGTGGGAGCACCCTTTCGTTCTGTGATCGACTTGGCCGAGCGCGACTTGCCGTCGGGTGAATCCTCGTCGGTCTCGGCTTCGGCTCGTCGTTTGGCCACCTGGGCTCCGAGCGAGTCCTCGCCGCGGTAGAACCTCCGGGTGATGTAGGCCTGCTGTGCGATCCGGACGAGATTCGAGACGATGAAGTAGGTCACCACCGCGGCCGGCATCACATACGAGAACACCGGCAGCATGTAGGGGATCAGCTTCATCATCATCTGCTGTTGCGGGTTGACCGCGGCGCTGCTCTGGCGACCCTGGATCTGGCGCTGCTGAAACAGGCTCGTCACCAGCACGATCAACAGCATGAACAGATAGGGGAGCGAGTCGACGATGTTCTCAGAGATCACAGAACTGGCGCTGCGCGACAGATCCACGCCCAGCGAGACCATGTCAACGTCGGCGCTCAGAGTCTCGTAGAAGTCACTGTCCCTGGACAGGAAGTCCGGGTCGAACGGCAGGTCGTTTCTGGCGATCGCGGTCTCGGCGTACTCCGGCACCGTGCCTGACGCGCTGTCGGCGTAGCGACGCGACGTGAAGCCGATCTGGGTGCCTATCTCCGTCGTGCGTCGGGTGAGCCCGTCCACCACGCGGTACATCACCAGGAACAGCGGACCCTGGACCAGCATCGGCAGCAGGCACCCGACCGGATTGAGCCCGTGCTCCTTGTAGTAGGCCATGGTCACCTCGTTCATGGCCTGCCGGTCGCCGCGGTGCTGGTTCTGGAGCTTCTTGAGTTCGGGCATGTGGTGCTGCATCTGCAGCATGCTGCGCGTCATCCTGAACGTGAGCGGAGTCACCGCCACCACCGCGGTCAACGTCAGAAGGGCAATCGCCGCGCCGTAGGACGGCACGAGCGAATAGAACCAGGCAAGCACCGCGGTGACGACGTCGAACAGCGGATCAAACATCGGCCGTCTCCCTCAGCGGGACCGGATCCGAGCCCATCGACCCCCAGGGATGACACCGAAGCAGCCGCCGAACGGCCAGCCACACTCCCTTGATCGTGCCGTGGTGTTGCACCGCTTCAAGCGTGTAGTTCGAACAAGACGGGACGAAACGACACTTGGGGGGACGTCCTGCCCGAGCCAGCTGGTACTCGCGGACAGCCTTGCCGACAAGCCGTCCAGCAAATCCCGGCCGAGCCGCGGTGTTCGCCCCGACATCGTCTCGGCCGGGTGCCGGCAAAGCGGTGGAGCTTCTCCTCATCGCTGAACGTCTCTCAACAGCGCTCCCACGGTCGTTCGCAGCTGCTTCGAGGACAGGGTCTCCAACGCAGAGAAGACACCCAGGCGATACTCCCCGTCGCCGAGCACCACCGCCCGGTCTCGGACAAGTTCCTGCATGGCCGCCCGAACGCGGCGCCTGGCTCGGTTGCGCACAACTGCATTTCCCACCGACTTCGGTACCACGAACAGCACGCGTGACACCCCCGGAACGGCGCGATGCGACACCCTTAGAGGCCCTCGTCGAACGGTGACCGCTCGAGATCCGTCACTCACGTTGCGGCTGTTGGTCGAGCCGCTCACGCGGCCAGTCGATTTCGCCCCTTGCGGCGCCGAGCACGCAGCACAGCACGCCCGCCGCGAGTGCTCATTCTCGCTCGAAAGCCGTGCTTCTTGTGTCTTTTTCGTATATTGGGCTGAAAGGTGCGCTTCATGAGATTCTCCTCGGCTTGCTCCTGCTCAAGCACGCCACAAGAGCCGCAATCCGGGTCGATCCTGTGGATGAACAGCGGCTCGCGGTCCACCGTAGGGCTGACCCCGCTTCACGACAACCAAGCCACACACGTTGCCGCGGCGTGTCACGGACCTGGGCCCCCGCCCACACCTGAAGAAACTACTTTTATGCAATTCATCTTACATTCAGGTAGTTAACCGGCCTGTCGCCCGCCGTGAACTTGTCGTTTAGCAGCCTTGTGGCGTTCGGCTTGCAAGCCATAGTCACGCTGCTACGTTCCGCAGGCCACCAACGCCACCTGGTCTGGGTCCAGTATTCCTCCACCACGGGCCACAGCACTCTCTGTCCACAACTGTGGATCAATCTGTGGAGAAAGGACATCGATAGGTGAACCCCGACACCGAAGCAGAGCGGATCTGGACTAGCTGCGCCCAGAGCATCCGCAGCCAGGTGAGCGACGCTGTCTGGAGAACCACCTTCAGCGGTGCCCGAGCAACCGCTTTCGATGAGGGCTCGCTGACCGTCGTGGTGCCCACCAGCCTGCAGAAGGCACGTATCGAACGCCGCTACCTGAACATGCTCACCGACGCTCTCGACGAGACCGAGCCCGACGTGATGGTCCGCATCGAGATCGACCCGGACTGGGATTCCAGCGACAACTTCTCGCTCGCTCCAACCGCGGAACCGCCGAGCGAGACCACCGCGCCCGTCGAAGCCGGCCCCAGCCCCGCAGCAGTGGCCGCGGACGGGGACTCGGGATCCGAAACCCGCCTGACCTTCGAGCAGTTCGTGACAGGCACGTCCAACCGGTTCTCGCACGCCGCCGCGCTCGCCGTGGCGGAGACCCCGGCCGGGCCGTACAACCCGCTGCTCATCCACGGAGACTCCGGCCTCGGCAAGACCCACCTCCTGCGGGCGATCGCCCACTACGTGAACAGCCACTTCCCGTCCTACAAGGTGCGCTACGTCACCAGCGAGACGTTCCTCAACGAGTTCGTGCAGGCCATCCGCAACAGCACGCAGCCCGAGTTCAAGCAGGTATACCGCAACAACGATGTGCTGCTAGTCGACGACATCCAGTTCATGGAAGGCAAGGACGGTCTGCAAGAGGAGTTCTTCCACACGTTCAACGACCTGCTGCAGAACGGCGCCCAGATCGTCCTGTCCTCTGACCGCTCTCCCGACGCCATGCCCACTCTCGAGGACAGGCTGCGCAGCCGCTTCAAGTCGGGTCTCATCACCGATATCCAGCCGCCCGATCTGGTCACCCGCCTCGCCATCCTGGAGAAGAAGGCCGAATCCGCCTCCATCGCCATCCCGCCCGACGTCCTGTCGTTGATCGCGGAGAACGTCACCGACTCCATCCGTGAACTGGAGGGCGCCCTCATCAGAGTCACGGCCTATGCCAGCATCACCGGCCAGAAATGCGGCTACGAACTGGCCAGGCGGGTTCTTGCCGACTTGATCGACACCGCCGCGAAGGCGCCGGTCACTGTCGGGAACATCCTGGAGGCCACCGCCGAACTTCTGAACTTCACGGTGGAGCAGATCACTGGAGGCAGCCGCAGACGCCCTCTCGTCGACGCTCGTCAGATCGCCATGTACGTCACCCGCCATATGACCGACCTCTCGTACCCCGAGATCGGTCGGGCCTTCGGCGACCGCGACCACACCACCGTCATCCACGCGGTGCGCAAGATCGAACACCACATGACCGAGCACAAAGACATCTTCGACAAAGTCCAGGACCTCCAGCGCCGGATCGGCGAAACGGCGTGAACTCGGCCCGCCCGACACCGCAGGACAACCATGGGGACCACGGCCTGGCTGCCTCTGGACAGCTGTGGTCAACTCCACCGTGTTCAACACTCACATTTCGGCACGGCGCGGCGGTCCTGATCGGAACGGCAAATCTGGGCATATCGGAAACGGTGTGATTCCAGGGCACAGCGACCCGAATCCCCAATCCACAGGGCCTAGTGTTGCTTACCATCCTTTGAATCCAGTTAGAGGAGAAGCAGAAGAACCATGGGTATGAAGTTCCGTTGCGAACGCGACACCCTGTTGGACGTGTTGATGGTGGCCGTGCGGGCCACAGCCGGGGCCGGCGCGAGTCGCACCGCCTTGACGGGTGCCCATTTCGACCTGGTCGACGGTGTGCTCACCGTCACCGGCAGCGACCTCGACTTGACGCTGTCGGTCACCGCGGAGGTGCTCGGTACTGCGGGGGGAGCCGCGGTGACACCGGCGCGTCTGCTCACCGACGTGGTGCGGGCCCTGCCGGCCGGGGCTGTGGAGTTCTCGGTGGATGAGGGCGAGGCCACGATCACAGCCGGGTCGTCGGAGTTCTCGATCAGGCTGATCCCCGAGGACGACTATCCGCAGCTCTCCTTCGCTCAGGAGGGCGGCACCGACGATGACTCGGCTGCGTTCAGCCCGGCGGTGACCTTCGACGGCGCCGAATTCCGCGATGCCTTGAGCCAGGTCGTGCGCTCAGCGTCATCAGATGACTCCCGGCCCATTCTCACCGGCGTGCTGATGGCCGCTGAGGGTGAGGGCCGGCTGAGGCTGGTGTCGACGGACTCGTACCGGCTCTCGGTGCGCGACCTCAAGGGCTCGTCGATTCTCGGTGAGCATCAGAGCGTGCTGGTGCCGAGCCGCGCGTTGGGCGAACTTCACCGCCTGATCGACGATTCCGACGAGGTGACGCTCAAGCTGGCCGAGCACTACGCCCAGTTCGTGGTGGGCAACGTGCAACTGACCACCCGGCTGATCCCTGGCGACTTCCCGAACTACCAGGGACTCATTCCCACCGATCATCCCAACAGCCTGACCGTGAATCGCGAGCAGCTGCTCGAAGTGGTGCGGAGGGTGCGTCTGCTCGCGCAGGACTCCACTCCGATCAGGATGGTGATGGCCGAAGGCAACCTTGAGATCATCGCCATCACCCTCGATGTGGGCAAGGCCAACGAGTCGATGGAAGCCACCTACACCGGCGAAGACCTCACCGTGGCGTTCAATCCGGGGTATCTCATCGATGGCATCGAGGCGACCACCGGTGAGGAGGTCACCCTGGCCACCGCGGATGCAGTCAAACCGGCGCTGCTGCGCTCGGTGGGAGACGAGGACTTCCTCTACCTGTTGATGCCGGTGCGAGTCAGCTGAGCCCGGTCGCCACCACACGGCCACGATCCTGATGCCGTGCGGGTCTGCTCGCTGTCACTTCGTGATTTCCGGTCCTACACCGAGATCGAGGTGGACTTCTCGGCGGGGTTGACCGCCATCGTCGGGCCCAACGGCCAGGGAAAGACCAATCTGCTCGAAGCGGTGGGATTCGCGGCGGGGCTGGGTTCGTTCAGAGGCGCGGGCGACACGGCGCTGATACGTGACGGCGAGCCCTCCGCGGTGATCCGCTGCTCCGGGCTGGGTGCCGGCGAACGAGACGTGCTCATTGAGGTGGAGCTGGCCCGGACTCGACCGAACCGAATGAAGGTGAACCAGCAGCCGGTGGCGCGGCGCCGGGATCTGATCGGCGTGCTGTCGGCGACCGCATTCTCGCCCGAGGACCTCGAGCTGGTGAAGGGCGAGCCGGCGCTGCGGCGGCGGTGGATGGACGACGCACTCGCTGCGGTGCGACCGTCGTGGGCCGCGTTGCGCAGCGACCTGGACCGCATACTGCGCCAGCGCAACACCCTGCTGCGCCAGGCACAGGGCCGCGCTTCAGGCGATGTGGCGGTCACTCTGGACGTGTGGGACGCCAAGCTGGCCGCGGTCGGCGACGAACTCCGGGAGCGCCGCCGTGACTTGCTGGCCGCCATGGAACCCGAGATACGCCGCCATTACCGCCACATCTCTCAGGATCACGATGACGCCGATGTGGTGTATGTGTCGTCGTGGGACGAGGGCGCGCTGGCGGATGCACTGGCCGCGACCCGCACCGAGGATCTCAGGCGATCTACAAGCACGGTGGGACCCCACCGAGACGACGTGGCGCTGAAGATCGGTGGCCTGCCGGCTCGCAGCCATGCGTCCCAGGGAGAGCAGCGCTCCCTCGCCCTCGCGCTGCGCCTGGCCGTGGACGGCGAGGTACGGGCCCGCCGCGGCGTCGCGCCGGTGCTGTTGCTCGACGACGTGTTCTCCGAACTCGACGCCGGCCGTGCCGCTGCCCTGCTGGAGACCTTGCCGCCTGGTCAGCGCATCCTCACCACCGCGTCTCCGGTGCTGCCCGCCAGCGTGCGGCCCGACGAACTGATCCGCGTCGGCGACGGCACCGTCTCAAGCGGTCCGTGAGGGCACGAGACGATGCCGGCGTCCGACGAACCCATCGAGTTGGCCGACTCTCTTGAGCGTGTCCTGGGCTCGATGGGCGCCCCGCCGGCTGATCTGCTCTCCACGGTGTTTCAGCGCTGGGAGGAGGTGGTGGGAGCGGATGCAGCCCGCCACTGCCGACCGGTGGCGGTGCAGGGCGACCGCCTGGTGGTGACAGCCTCCGATTCGGCCTGGGCCAGCGAACTGAGATGGCTCTCGGACCAGGTTCTGGCCCGCATCAACGAGTTGTCGTCGGTTGATCGCCTGAAGTCGATGACCGTGCGGGTGGCACCGGTTGTGGAATAGAGCCAGGAGCCCCTGTTGCGGCGGGTGCCGCCGCGTCGAACGAGGTGCGGTGACCGCAGGATCGGAGTAGTCGGATCGCGTGCCGTCGGGGACTGCGCGCTGATAGAATCACGGCTGTGATCGGAGGCTCGACGAAGGGCTTTGGCCCGGTTCGGCGCCCCCGGCACGCCCGGTCCTTGTCTGCTGTGGCCGGGTCGTGTCCGTGAGTGCTCGACGCTGCTGGATTGTCACCTTGGCAGACCCGGAATCGGGCTTCGCGCGCCGCGGCCGGGGCGGCATCGACAAGGCGGGATTGGGGTGACATCGGACATGACGATCACCGAGCGGACCACCGAGGCGCCCAACGACGCCGACTCCGCCTACGGCGCGTTGCAGATCACGGTCCTCGAAGGCCTCGAGGCCGTTCGCGAGCGGCCCAGCATGTACATCGGGTCCACCGGCCCCACCGGCTTGCATCACCTCGTGTGGGAGGTGGTCGACAACTCGGTGGACGAGGCGATGGCCGGGCACTGCAGCCGGATCGACGTGACGCTCCACGCCGACGGCTCCTGCGAGGTGGCCGACGACGGTCGCGGCATCCCCACCGAACCGCATCCCCTTCATGACCAGATCCCCGCAGCCGAGCTGGTGATGACGCTGCTGCACGCCGGCGGCAAATTCGGCGGCGACGGCTACAAGATCTCGGGCGGCCTCCACGGTGTCGGCGTGTCGGTGGTCAACGCGCTGTCGAAGCGGGTGGAAGTCGACATCTGCCGCTCCGGTCGGCGCCATCGCATGACCTTCGTCGACGGTGGCCAGATCGAGGAGGCCCTGGTGGATGTGGGGCCCGCCCCCGAGACGTCCGGCACGACCCAGACCGGAACGACCATCCGCTTCTGGCCGGACGGGTCCGTGCTGGAGGACGTGTCCTTCCGGTATCAGACGGTGGCCGAGCGCTTGGAGATGATGGCCTTCTTGAACCGCGGCCTCCAGATCCGGGTACGCGACCTGAGGCCGGGGCCGCATGGACACACCGAGTGGACGTCGTTCCGCTATGAGGGCGGCATCGTCGACTACGTCAGCCGCCTCAACCAGTCGAAGGTCCGCCTCTTCGACGCGGTGGGCCACTTCGGCGACGCTGAGAGCATCGACGGCAACCCGCACGAGGTGGAAGTGGCGTTCCAGTGGAACACCGGCTTCAACACCGACGGTCTTCACAGCTTCGCCAACGGGATCTCCACCATCGACGGCGGCATGCACGAGCAGGGGTTCCGCTCGGCGCTGACCCGCACCGTCAACGCCTACGCCCGCGACAAGGGGCTGCTGAAGGAGAAGTCCGAGAACCTTCACGGCGAGGACATCCGCGAGGGCCTCACCGCCATCGTCAGCGTGCGGATCGGCCAGCCGCAGTTCGAGGGCCAGACGAAGGCCAAGCTCGGCAACATGTCGATGCGGTCGTTCACGGAACGGGTCACCAACCGGCACCTCGCCGAGTGGCTCGAGGAGCACCCGTCCGAAGCGAAACGAGCGGTGCTGAAAGCAGTGGCGGCCTCCACGGCACGCGAGGCCGCAGCCCGGGTGCGTTCGGAGGTGCGCTCCAAGTCCCTGCTCGACGGGGCGGGCATGCCAGACAAACTCAAGGACTGCACCGCCACTGACTCCGCGGTGCGGGAGCTGTTCATCGTGGAGGGGGACTCCGCAGGAGGCTCCGCGGTTCGCGCCCGGGACCCCGAGACGCAGGCGGTGCTGCCGATCCGGGGCAAGATCCTCAACGTCGAACGGGCGCGCATCGACAGGATGCTCAAGAACAACGAGATCCAGGCCATCATCGCGGCCCTGGGAACCGGGATCGGCGACCCGGCCGGCGCCAACGGCAGCAACAACGGGGCCGAAGCGTCGGGCCGCGAAGCGGCAGACCACGGCTGCGACGTCAGCAAGTCCCGGTATCACAAGGTGATCGTGCTTGCCGACGCCGACGTCGACGGGAGCCACATCCGAACTCTGCTGCTCACGTTCTTCTACCGCCAGATGCGCCCGCTGGTGGAAGCCGGCTATGTCTATGTGGCCAAACCGCCTCTGTACTCCACGAAGGTGTCGAACTCGAAGACGGTGTATCTGCTCGATGACGCCGCCAAGGAAGCCTTCCTCGCCGAGCGGCCCAAGCACAGCCGCGAGTTCCAGCGGCTCAAGGGTCTCGGCGAGATGGACTGGGACGAGTTGCGCTCCACCACCATGGACCGCCACACCCGCAGCCTGATGCAGGTGTCGGTGGAGGAGGCCGCCATCGCCGACCAGGTGATCTCGGTGCTGATGGGCGATGACGTGGAGCTGCGCAAGAACTTCATCGTCACCAACGCCCGCGAAGTCCGCAATCTCGACTTCTGACATGAGCGAAGCCGCCAGCGGAACCGACCCAGCGAACTCGCCGCCCGGTGAGAGTTCCGGCGTGACCGTCGTCGAGATCCAGGAGGAGATGGAGAGCTCGTTCCTGGAATACGCCATGTCGGTCATCATCAGCCGGGCGTTGCCCGACGCCCGTGACGGCCTCAAGCCGGTGCACCGCCGGATCCTGTGGTCGATGTACGACCAGGGATTCCGCCCCGATCGGGGCCATGTGAAGTGCGCCCGGGTGGTGGGCGATGTCATGGCCCGCTTCCACCCTCACGGCGACGCGGCCATCTACGACGCCTTGGCCCGCATGGCTCAGCCCTTCTCGTTGCAGCACCCGCTCATCGATTTCCACGGCAATTACGGCTCGCCCGAGGATCCGCCGGCCGCGGCCCGCTATACGGAATGCCGCCTCGATGCGCTGGCCATGTCGATGCTGGCCGACATCGGCGAGGACACCGTCGACTTCATCGACAACTACTCGGGCGACTTCACCGAGCCGGCGGTGCTGCCGTCCCGGCTGCCCAACCTGCTGGTGAACGGCAGCCAGGGCATAGCGGTCGGCATGGCCACCAACATCCCGCCCCACAATCTCGCCGAAGTCATCGACGCGGTGGTGGTGCTTCTCGAGAACCCCGACGCCGGCGCCGACGACCTCATGGCCTGTGTTCATGGCCCGGATTTTCCGACCGGCGGCCAGATCCTGGGTCGCAGTGGCTTCGAGTCGGCGTACCGGACCGGGCGCGGTTCGGTCAAGATGCGCGCCGACGTCACCGTCGACGAGATTGCCGGTCGCAACGCGCTGGTCGTCACCGCGCTTCCCTACCAGGTGTCGGCTGGGGCCGTCGCCCGCAAGATCGCCGATCTCGTCAATGCCCGTGAACTCGAAGGGATCGCGGACGTCAACGACGAGTCCGCCGGTGACTCCACCCGGTTCGTGATCAAGCTCAAACGGGACGCCAACCCGGAGGTGGTGCTCAACAACCTCTGGAAGCACACGCCGCTTCAGTCCAGTTTCGCCATGAACATGGTGGCGCTGGTCGACGGCGTGCCTCGCACGCTCACGCTGCGCGACGCCATCGTCGCCTACGTCGCTCATCAGGTCGAGGTGGTGACCCGCCGCTCGCAGTTCCGCCTCGACGCGGCCCGAGCCCGACTCCACATCCTGGAGGGGCTGCTGCGGGCCCTCGAAATGATCGACGAGATCATCGCAACGATCCGCGCCAGTGACGACACCGCTGCAGCTCGGGCGACCTTGATGGGTGAGCGGTTCGAGTTCTCGGAGGCTCAGGCCAACCACATCCTCGAGATGGCGCTGTCGCGCCTGACCCGTCTGGGTCGCACCCAGATCGAGGCTGAGGCGGTCACCAAGCGCGAGCTGATCGCCGAGTTGGAAGCGCTGCTGGCCGATGAGCATCTGATCCGGATGGCGATCCGCGACGAGCTCAAAGAGATCTCCGACAAGTTCGGCACCGGTCGCCGCTCCGTCCTGGAGATCGATCCGGGCGAACTCAACATCGAGGACCTGATCGACGACGACGACCTGGTGTTCACCATGTCGGCGTCGGGCTACGTCAAGACGGTACCCACCGACGAGTTCCGCTTGCAGGGCCGCGGCGGGCGCGGCGTGGCCGGCGCCCGGCTCAAGCAGGCCGACAGCGTCATGCACCTCATACACACCACCGCCCACTCGTACCTGCTGTTCTTCAGCAACCGGGGCCGGGTGTACCGGCTCAAGGCCCACGAGGT
>JAJDZO010000233.1 GCA_022824605.1 Acidimicrobiia bacterium | reverse complement strand
GTGCTCCCCGCCCACGCGGGGGTGAGCCCTTGTCTAGGGCGAGCTTGCGCTCGTGCATGGTGTGCTCGCCGCGCACGCGAGGGTGACCCCGGGCCTTCGGTGGTGTCGTCAGTGAGGGTGATGTGCTCCCCGCTTGCCCGGGGGTGGGACCAGGCCGCCGATGATCGCGACGATCGCGCGCGTGTTCCCCGCCGATGCGGGGGTTGCTCTACCTCGCCTCCACACTGACCTCCTCGCCTGGTCGCGCCCCGTTGGACAACGCCACGAGGGCGACCTCGACCGAGCCGGGCGCCGGAGCATCAGCGGACAGGCTCCAAGCATCTCGAACGCCAACGACTGTGCTGTGCCGCCGTGCAGAACCAACCGCGCCCCGAGCGCAGGCCTCCCGATCGGCGCAAGCCCTGCAACGCTCGCGCTTCGACTCAGCTTGGTGAAGCTACAATGTATTATCTGTGTATTCACCTCCATAACCGATTATTCTTGGACCACCACGGAGTACGAGCAGGGAGGAAGCCGATGGGTGCTACCTATGTGAGCGTCACTGTCAGGAACCCGCTTGAGCGGGACATGGCGTGGGAGGGCGAGTTTCTCGCTGACACCGGTGCGTACACCAGCATCGTTCCCCGCGGCCAGCTCGAAGAGATCGGTGTCGAGCCGCTGGGAACCCGGTTGCTTGAGCTGGCCGACGGCAGCCCGACCAAGCTGCCCATCGGCACCGCTGTTCTGGAGTTTATGGGCGAGGAGTACATCGGATCGGTGCTCTTTGGCGACGACGACGCTGATCCGCTGCTGGGTCTGACGCCCATGCAGATCGTGGGCGTGAAGGTGGATCCCGTGAATCATCGCCTGGAGCGCAGCCGGAAACTCCGCCATTAGCAGCCCGCTCGCCCGGGCGCTCGGCCCAGATCTGGCTAGAAGTTGGCGGATAGGGCTTCTTCGTAGGTGGCTCTTTGCTCTATCAGGGCCCGGTAGCGCATTACGTGGCGGGGGCGGTTGAAGCCCAGCACGCCGGTGATGCGTCCGGCCCGGCCGTAGATGGCGGCGAAGCGTCGCTCGTCGACCGATCCGTTCACCACCCTCACCTCGTCGTCAGGGCGCACCCGGCCGGCCAACTGGATCTTGCGGTCGTACTGATCGCTCCAGAACCACGGCACCGGCGTGAACGGCCCAACCGACTCGTCCAGCAAACGCCGGGCCGCATGGGATCCCTGCTGAGCAGCATTGTCCCAATGCTCCACCCGCATCGTCTCGCCGAACAACTCGTTGGGCCAGCGGGCCACATCCCCTGCCGCGACCACACCCGCAGCGGCCAGGCATGTCGGGTCGCAGACCACGCCGTTGTCGATCTCCAGACCCGAGCCTTCCAGCCATTCGGTGTTGGGGATCACCCCGATGCCGACCACCACCACATCGGCATCTACCACCGAGCCGTCCGACAGCCTCACCTGCTGCACCCGGCCGTCACCGGAGATGCCGTCCACGCCGACACCGGTGCGCAGATCGACACCATGGTCACGATGCACGTCGGCGCACACCTGGCCCATCTCGTCGCCGAGCACCCGGCCCAGCGGGGTGGGCAACGCCTCCACCAGCGTCACCTCCAGGCCACGCCCACGAGCCGTGGCGGCCACCTCCGCTCCAATGAAACCGGCGCCCACCACCACCACCCGCTGCGGTGTGGCGTCGAAATCTGCTCGCAGCGCTAGACAGTCGTCGAGCGAACGCAGTACATGCACCCCGTCGAGCCCCTCGGTGCCGCCCAGCGTGCGACAGCGAGCCCCGGTGGCGATCACCAGACCATCGAAGGCGACCGTCTCGCCCGTGTCGAGGGTCAGCTCACGGGTCGCCACATCCAGCCCGGCAGCCCTCACGCCGAGTCGGGCCTCGATTCCGTCGGATGCCAACTCCTCGGAGTCGGTCAGCGCAGCCCTGTCTGGATCCCAGTCGCCGGCCAGCACCTGCTTCGACAGCGGAGGCCGGTCATAGGGCGGATGACTCTCGGCGCCGATCAGGGTGACAGGACCGTCGAAGCCCTCCCGGCGCAGAGCCTCAGCCGCGTTCAGGCCCGCCAGTGAGGCCCCGACGATGGTGACGCTGCCCGGCGCAGAGGTCATGTCCGGCGCAACCCGTCCTGTCAGTCCTCAGCAATCGAGATCGCTTGCTTGGGGCAGCGCTGCACGCACTCCTGCACCCGGGCGCGGTCGGCCTCGCCGGGCGTCTCGTTGAGGATGTAGAGGAAGTCGTCGTCACGCACCTCGAATATGTCGGGCGCGATCTGCATACAGACGGCGTTGCTCTCGCACAGGTCAAAGTCGACGACGATTCGCATGGGCTCTCCCTTGTGGCAGTGTGCTGATGGAATTGTGGCGAGCCCACGGTAGCGAACCCGCGCCGCCCCAGGCGTGATCAATCCAGGAACTGCGCTACGCGGTGCCTGGCCTTCAAGTCCCGGACAGGAACTGCGCTACGCGGTCCTTGGCCTTCATGTCACCGAGGGGCCGGCCGATGATGGCTCGATCGTCTCGCACCAGCACCGGGCGCTGCATCAGCCTGGGATAGCGCATCAGCACCTCCGCCACCGCGTCGGGGTTGTCGACATAGTCGTCGGCGTTCAGATCGAGCTTGGAGAACTGCGAGTCCTTGCGGACCAGGTTCTCGACCGGATCCTCCAATCGCTCAACTATGCCCCGAAGGGTGTCAGCGTCGGGACGATCCGACATATAGAGCACCACATCGACATCGGCTCCGGTGTCCGCGGCGACCGCCACGGCATTCTTGGAGGAGTTTCAATGCTTGTTGTGATAGATGGTTATCTCGGCCATTTCGTGTGCCTCAATCCTCTTCTTGTCGGGCTTCGTACACCGTTCGGGCCGTCAACTTAACCGGCCGCCTCACCTCGTAGATCTGTCGCAGTTCATACTTGAGAATCTTGAGGGTGGCATTGCGAGGCAGCGCCTCGGGGTGGATCTCGAGCTGCTCGGGAATCTTGTAGCGAGCCAGGCCAGCGTCGCGGCACGCCTCGACCATCTCATCGAAATTCAGGTCATCAGCACCGGGGGCCGTCTCCACCACCGCGCAGACCATCTCGCCCCGCTCGGGGTCCGACAAACCGATCACCGCGGCCGCGCCCACCTTGGGATGGGCATAAAGGACATCCTCGATCTCCTTGGCGGAGATGTTCTCGCCCTTGCGGATGATGATGTCCCTCACCCGCCCGGTGAGCGTGAGATGCCCGTCGGGGGTAAGCACACCCAGATCGCCGGTGCGGAAGCGGCCCCGAGCGTCGAAGGCGTCACGGTCGAGGGCGGGATCGGTGTAACCCGAGAACAGCATCGGGCCGCTCACCCGCACCTCGCCCTGGATCCCGGCCGGCGCGGACACCTCGCCACCGTCGTCGGACATGGCCACGATCGACACCTCGCAGCCGTGAACCGGATGGCCGTCGGTGTAGGCCAGTTGGTCGTCGGTGTCTCGGGGCGAGCCCTGAGAGATCATCGGGCACTCCGTCATGCCGTATCCGTGGGCCACGGGCACGCCCATCTGTTCCTTCACCCGGAAATACAGCTTGGGCGGCTTGGGTGCACCCCCGCCCGACAGCACCCGCAGCGCAGGCATGGCCGGGCGGCCCGTGGACTCCCGTGACTTGCGATCCTCCTCGAGGAACATCTGGTAGAACACCGTCGAGCCGCCGGCCATGGTCACACCGTGGCCCGCGTAGGCCACAACGGCTGCGGCCGGGTCGAAACGCTCGACGAGCAGCGCACCGAACCCGGCGGCGAGCATCGTCACGATGTAGTCGGGTCCGCCGATGTGAGCGTAGGGGAAAGCAATAGAGCCGACATCGTGTTCGCTCATGTTAAGCGCTTTGGCCAGCCCGACACCGCCGGCGATCAGCGACGCGTCGGTGTGCTTCACGCCCTTGGGATCGGAGGTGGTTCCCGAGGTGTAGTACAGCCATCGCACCGCATCGGCGCCGGTTGGGTCCCGCACCGGCGGCAGGATGGCGGGGTCGCCGTCGGGCAGCGTGTCGTAGGCGACCAGCGTCCGAGCGTCGTAGTCGAGCCCCTCGACGATCTCGTCGACCATCTCGCCGTAGTCGAAGCTGTTCCAAACACCGGGATGCACGACCAGCTCCGAACCGGTCTGGCGGATGCAGTACTCCACCTCACGGTGGCGGTACACATGGATGATCGGGTTCTGCACCGCGCCGAGCCGGCTCAGCGCGAAGCTCAACAGCACCGTCTCGATTCGGGTGGGCAGCACCCAGGTGACAGGTGTTCCCTCAGTGACTCCTAGGTCGAGCAGTCCGGCCGCGGCCCGTTCAGCCTGGTGTTTGAATTCGGCGAACGTCACCGAGCGACCCGAATCGTCGATGAGCATCGTCGTGTCGGGCGTGGCCGCGACCCGTCGGCAGAGCAGTTCCCAGAAGGTCCGGGCGTCGTAGATCGGCTCGCCCATGCAAGTCGCTCCGGTGGCTTGAAGAGGGTGAAGCGTACCGCGCGCCGGAGCCCGCCAGCACTGGGCTGACGGGCTCCGCACGGTCCCTGGAGGGGGGTTGGTGGACCCGGTTCTGACGAATCCTGTAGGTCAGACCCGGCTCCTGTCGAACAGGTTACACCATCGTCACCGGTTTGTCACATTCCTGTCACAGATTTCTTTGAACAGGCGCCAACACTGGGTGAACCCCGGCCAAAGAGTGCGTTAAAGGACGCGCCCATAGGTGCAGGTTTGTTGCGTCGGGGCAGGGCATTTCCCGCTCGTGTTCGCTGCGACCTGAGGGCCGCTCAAACCTCGGCATGGCTGCC
>JAJDZO010000251.1 GCA_022824605.1 Acidimicrobiia bacterium | reverse complement strand
TGGCGTGTGCCGCCGCGCTGCGCAGCGGAGCCCGCATCGTCCATCTCAGCGCGCCCGCGGCGGCGGGCGTGACCTCGCCGGTGGAGGCAGTGCGATCCGAGCCGCCGTTGAGGCTCGACTCGAGCCAGTTCGCGTCGTGCGCGGCCGGGCCTGGGTTGGGAACCGATCAGGAGGCTGCCGTCCGCCTCGCCGATGCGCTCGCCCTCGGACTGCCGACGGTGGTCGACGCCGACGGTCTCCGTCTCATGCGCGATCCCGCCGTTGCCGCGGCCATGCACCGGCGCAGCGGCGGTTCGTCGTCTGGTGCCGCGTTGCCTGGTGCCGCGTCGTCTGGTGCCGCGTCGTCTGACGTCTCCTCGTCAGTGGACGCGTTGTCTGCCGGCTCGTTGCCGGGTGCCGCGTCGTCTGGCGCCGCGTCGTCTGACGTCTCCTCGGCTGCCGGTTCGTCGTCTGGAGGCTTGCGGCCTGGAGGCTCGTCGGCTGTGGTGTTCACGCCTCACGACGGCGAGTTCGAGGCGCTCATGTCGGCACGGCCCGGGCGGGACCGCATTGCCGCGGCCCGAGCAGCCGCAGCCGAGTTGGATGCGGTTGTGTTGCTCAAGGGCGGTCCCACCGTGGTGACCGATCCTTCAGGGCGCACCCGGATCGTCGCCAGCGGCGACGCGCGGCTGGCTACGGCTGGCACCGGGGATGTTCTCACGGGAATGATCGCGGGCCGCCTGGCCGCGTTCGGGCCCGAGAGTCTGATCGATCGCGTGGCCGAGGCCGCCCATCTTCACGGTCGGGCGGCAGCCGCCGTCGGTAGCGCCCGCCTAGTGGCCGGCGACCTGATCGCATCGTTGAGTGCGGTCACTCCATGATCAGTCCGGCACAGTCTCGCCAGATGGCCGTGGCCTGTCCCGGCGTCAGCGGCCTGTCATTCAGGGGGCGCGCAGGTGGGTGTAGGCGTGTCGCGTTGAGGTGGGGTGTTTCCCGCTCTTGTTCGCTGCGCTCACGGGCCGCTTTTGCCACGGCCTCGCCCGTATTGAGCGCGTTCGCTCGCCTTTTCGCTCGGCCTGTGAGTCTGTCGCCCGGTGAGGCAGGGGCGTGAACGCTGCCGCGCCGTCGGCGCGCCAAGCCAGGGTTCGGCCCGCGGCCATCGCAGCCAACGTTGCGCGCCTGGCGCAACGAGCCGGAGGTGCCGGCCTGTGCGCGGTGGTCAAAGCTGACGGCTATGGCCATGGCACCGCTATCGCGGCCAGAGCCGCACTGGCCGGGGGCGCGTCGTGGTTGGGGGTGGCCACGATTCCTGAGGCGCTGGAGGCGGCCGAGACGGCGCATAGCGCCGGCAGCGACGCACCGGTGCTCGTGCTGTCGGAGGTAGCGCCCGAAGTCGCGGCCACCGCGGCGGTGCACTGCCCGGAGCGGGTCCGGTTCACGGTGGCTTCGGTCGCGGGAGTCGAGGCACTGGCAGCCGCTTCGGGACCGAGCCGCGCCGTGCATCTCAAGGTGGACACCGGCATGCACCGGATGGGCGCACAGGCCTCCGAACTGGCCTCGGTCGCCGGGGCTGTGCAACGTTGCGCAGACCGGTTGCACCTGGAGGGCGTGTGGACCCACCTAGCGGTGGCGGACGCGCCCGCCGATCCCTTCACGGCCGAGCAGTTGGTGCGCTTCGATCAAGCGCTGGAGGGGTTGAGCCGCCGCGGCCTCGACCCCGGTGTCGTCCACGTCGCCAATTCGGCGGGGCTGCTGGCTCATCCCGACGCCCGGCGGGATCTGGTGCGGGCCGGGATCGCCATCTACGGGGTTGCGCCGTCGCCGGAGACGGACGGCATCGTCGAGCTGGATCCTGCACTCGAGTTGGTGTCTCGGGTCACCGCGCTGCGCACGGTGGCTCCCGGTGAGGGTGTGTCCTATGGCCGGCATTGGCGGGCGGACGAGCCCACCAGGGTGGCCACCGTGGCCATCGGCTACGCCGACGGCGTCCGGCGTGACAGCGGGTCAGCCGGTGTCGAGGTGCTGCTGCGCGCTCACCGCTGCCCGATCCTGGGAGCGGTCACCATGGACCAGTTGATGGTCGCGGTGCCACCGGACATCGCGCAGGAGGCCGCAGTCGGCGATGAGGTCGTGTTGATCGGCCGACAGGGCGTCCACCGGATCACCGCCACTGAAGTGGCGCAACGCCTCGGCACCATCGCCTACGAAGTGCTTACTTCGATCTCGGCCCGAGTGCCCCGAGTGGTGGTATAGGTTCGCCTGTGTCGGTTGATCTGCAGATTCCAGGCGTGGAGATCGGGCATTGGACCGATCCGGTGGCTCGTACAGGCTGCACCGTGATCGTGCTGCCTCCGGGCGCAACCGCCTCCGGTGAGGTTCGTGGCGGCGCTCCAGCCACCCGCGACTTCGCATTGCTGGCGCCGCAGCGGCTGGTCGATTGCGTGGATGCGGTCGTGCTCACCGGCGGCTCCGCCTTCGGGCTGGCCGCTGCCGACGGGGTGATGGAGGTTCTCGAGTCGGAGGGTCGGGGGTTCGACACGCCGCACGGGCCGGTGCCCATCGTGGTGGCCATGGCCCTCTACGACCTCGGTGTCGGCGACTCGGCCGTCCGCCCCGATGGCGCCGCCGGGCGCCACGCAGCCACCAACCGGGCCGCGGCCACGCCGATCGGCGCGGTCGGGGCGGGCACCGGCGCCACCGTGTCCAAATGGCTCGGCGCGCAGCACGCCCGACCGGGCGGGTTGGGCGTCGCCTCCGTGCGCCGTGACGAGTTGGTGGTCAGCGCGGTGGTGGCCCTCAACGCGGCGGGAAGCCCCCCGCCCGAATCGCAGCACATACTGGAGCAGGTTGCAGCCGGCACGTTCCAGCAGTGGAAGGACCGGGCTGAGCCGTTCGCCAACTCGACCGGCGGACCTGCGACCGGTGCAGCAAGAACTGAACGGGGGAAGGACCGGGCCGCGCCGTTCGCCAACACGACGCTGTGTGCTGTCGTCACCAACGCGGCGTTGACCAAGCTCGACTGCTTCTGGGTGGCTCAGGGCGCCCACGACGGCCTGGCCCGGGCGGTGGTGCCGGTCCACACGCGCTCCGACGGTGATGCCGTGGTGGCCGCCGCCACCGGCGAAGTGCCTGCCGATGTCGACGATGTGCGGCTGTTGGCGGTGGCTGCGGTGGCCAAGGCGGTAGGCAGCGCCGTCGGTGCTATTCACGTCGGTACTGTCCATGTCGGTACTATCGAGGAGTGAGATCACCGCGCCGGTCTACGTTCCTAGCCGCCGGGCGGGATGATTGCTGGCGTCAAGTGGGCTGGCGGGCGGCTCTCGGATCCGCCATGAGCGAGTCGTAGGGACCGGGCGAGGATGATCGCTTGTGTCACCTCCAGCGTCGACGAGACGCGAGCGCTCGGCGGGGCCGTCGCCGAAGTTGCCGACGTGGGTGACGTGCTGGTGCTGGTCGGGGATCTGGGAGCAGGCAAGACCGCCTTCGTGCAGGGGTTCGCAGCCGCTCTCGGTGTGACAGCCCCGGTTACTAGTCCCACTTTCACTCTGGCCAACCGCTACGAAGGCACGATGGTGGTCAACCATCTCGACGTCTACCGATTCGACTGCCCCGAAGAGGTCTACGACCTGGCTCTCCCCGAACTCCTAGACGATGGTGTGACTCTGGTGGAGTGGGGCGAGACGATCTCCGCCGCGCTCGGCGCCGACTACCTTTCGGTCACGATCCGTTTCGGCTCGGGCGACAACGACCGCCGCTTCGCACTGCACGGTCACGGCGAGCGGTGGCAGCACCGTGCTGACCGGCTGCGCACAGCCCTCAAGCCCTGGATCTCGCCGTGCTGATACTCGGGATCGAGTCCGCCACCGGCCGGGTCGGCTGCGCCATCGGGAGTCATGAGGGCGTTCGTGCGTCGGTGCAGGCCACCCGCGAGCGTCGCCACGCCGAACTGCTCGCACCGCAGATACAGGCCGCGTGCGCCCACGCCGACATCTCGCTGAGAGACGTTGCTGCGGTGGCTGTCGATGTCGGGCCCGGCCTCTACACGGGCCTGCGGGTGGGGGTCACCACCGCCATCACCATGGCGCATGCCCTGCGGGTGCCGGTGGTTGCGGTCTGCAGCCTCGATCTGGTCGCCTTCCCGCTGCGCCACACCGGCCGCAGCATCTCGGTGATGATCGACGCCCGGCGCGGCGAGGTGTTCCATGCCCGCTACGGCTGCCTGCCTGGCGGTGTTCAGCGCCTCAGCGATCCCGAGGTTGTGACTCCCGATCACATCGTGTCGCAGATGCTAGCCCGCGACGACGAGTCGCTGGTGGTGGGCGACGGCGCGGTGCGGTACGCATCGATGTTCGAGGGGTTGCGGGGCGTGGAACTGGCCGACCCCGGCTTCGCCCACCCGTCGGCGGAGTCGCTGGTGCTGCTGGCCCATTCCCGCGCTGTGCGCGAGGAGTTCGTGCGCCCCGACGAGATCGAGCCTCTCTACCTGCGCCGACCCGACGCCCAACCCAACCCGATTGCGGGCCGGTCGTGAATGCCAGCGGCGCAGTCGGGCCGGTCGTGAACACCCGCGGCGCAGTCGGGCCGGTCGTGAATGCCAGCGGCGGAGTCGGGCCGGTCGTGAGTGCCCGCGACGCCGGCCGGGCCATCCTCGGCATCGAGACGTCGTGTGACGAGACCGCCGCGGCGGTGGTTGCCGGCGGGCGGCAGGTGCTGTCGTCGGTGGTGTCCAGCCAGGTCGACTTGCACGCCCGCTACGGCGGAGTCGTGCCCGAGGTCGCCGGGCGGGCCCATGTGGAGCGGCTCGTGCCGGTGATGTCGCAGGCGCTGGTTGAGTCGGCTCTCGACGATTCCGACATCGCCGCGGTGGCGGCCACCGCCGGTCCGGGCCTGGTGGGCGCGCTGCTGGTCGGCGTGTCGGCGGCCAAGGCGCTGGCGCTGGTGTGGGACGTGCCCTTCGTGGCCGTCAACCACCTGGAGGCTCACCTCCATGCGGCCTTCCTCGATGAGCCGAGCCTGGAGCTGCCGGTGGTGGTGATTCTGGTGTCCGGCGGCCACACCATGCTCGTGCTGATGGAGGACCGTCTGCGCTACCGGGTTCTGGGGGCGACCGTCGACGACGCCGCGGGCAAGGCCTTCGACAAGGTGGCTCGCTACCTGGGGCTCGGCTATCCGGGCGGTCCGGTGATCGACCGTATGAGCACACAGGGCGACCGCGAGGCCTTCGCTTTCCCACGGGCGATGCTGCACGACGGCTGGAACTTCTCGTTCAGCGGCCTCAAGACCGCGGTCATCAACCACATCAGGCGTCACCCCGATTCCGCGGTGGAGGACGTGGCCGCGTCGTTCCAGGAGGCGGTGGCCGACGTGCTGGTGGCCAAGGCTCGCCGGGCGGCTGCCGCGCATGACGCTCGGGGCCTGTGCCTGGCCGGCGGGGTGGCCGCCAACAGCCGGCTTCGGGAACTGACGCTCGACGCCTGCACGGCCGACGGGCTGGCCGCCTACCTGCCGAGCCGGGCGATGTGCACCGACAACGCAGCCATGGTGGCCGCGGCGGCCTGGTGGCGTTGGCAGGCCGACGGGCCCTCTGCGCTCACCGTCGGCGCCGACCCCTCACTGGGCCTGCCCGAAGTCTGAATCAAGCGGGCACGCGCGTTGTTGTGACCAACGGCGGGCCGTATCGTTGGCACTCGTCACGGGAGAGTGCTAACGCCCGTGTCGTGGCCGAGGGCAAGGACAGGCCGCCCCGGCCGCAACGAACAATCCAGCCATTCAAAGGAGTCCGGGAGGACACATGAATTTGCAGCCACTCGATGACCGCATCGTTGTGCGGCCCGGCGATGCCGAGGAGACCACGGCCAGTGGTCTTGTCATCCCCGACACCGCCAAAGAGAAGCCCCAGCAGGGCGAGGTTCTGGCGGTCGGCCCCGGCCGCCGATCCGACGACAGCGGTGAGCTAATTCCCATGGACGTAGGCGTCGGCGACACCGTCGTCTATTCCAAGTACGGCGGCACCGAGATCACCGTCGAAGGCGAAGACCTGCTCATCCTCAACGCCCGCGACGTGCTGGCCAAGGTCGTCTGAGGTCGCCGATGCCGAAAATCCTGAAGTTCGACGAAGAGGCCCGCCGAGGCCTCGAGACGGGCGTCAACAAGCTTGCCGACGCGGTGAAGGTCACTCTCGGCCCCAAGGGCCGCAACGTGGTCCTCGACAAGAAGTTCGGCGCGCCGACCATCACCAACGACGGCGTGTCCATCGCCCGCGAGGTGGAACTCGACGACCAGTTCGAGAACATGGGCGCCCAGCTTGTGAAGGAAGTCGCCACCAAGACCAACGACATCGCCGGTGACGGCACCACCACCGCCACCGTGCTGGCTCAGGCCCTGATACGCGAAGGGCTGCGCAACGTCGCCGCCGGCGCCAACCCGATGGGCCTCAAGCGAGGCATGGAGGCGGCCGTGGCCGCCGCCGTGGACTCTCTGGCCGACCAGGCGGTGCCAGTGTCGACCGACAAGGAGAAGGTGCAGTCGGTGGCATCGATCTCAGCGGCCGACAGCGCAGTGGGCGAGACCCTGGCCGAAGCCTTCGACAAGGTCGGCAAGGACGGCGTGATAACCGTCGAGGAGAGCAACACCTTCGGCATGGACCTCGACTTCGTTGAGGGCATGCAGTTCGACAAGGGCTACCTGTCGCCGTATTTCGTGACCGACCCTGAGCGCCAGGAAGCAGTGCTCGAGGAGCCCTACATCCTGCTCAACCAGGGCAAGATCAGCGCAGTGTCTGACCTGCTGCCGGTGCTCGAGAAGGTCATGCAGACGGGCAAGCCGCTGCTGATCATCGCCGAGGACGTCGAAGGTGAGGCGCTGGCCACGCTGGTGGTCAACAAGATCCGCGGCACGTTCAACTCGGCGGCTGTGAAGGCCCCCGGCTTCGGCGAGCGCCGCAAGGCGATGCTGCAGGACATGGCCATCCTCACCGGTGGCCAGGTCGTGGCCGAGGAGGTCGGGCTCAAGCTCGACTCCGTGGACCTGTCGCTGATGGGTTCAGCCCGCAAGGTGGTCATCACCAAGGACGACACCACCATTGTGGAGGGCGCCGGCGACGCCGCCGATGTGGAAGGCCGGGTCAATCAGATCAAGGCCGAGATCGACAACACCGATTCGGACTGGGACCGCGAGAAGCTGCAGGAGCGGCTGGCCAAGCTGGCCGGCGGCGTGGCTGTGGTCCAGGTCGGAGCGGCCACCGAGGTGGAGCTCAAGGAGACCAAGCACCGCATCGAGGACGCCATCTCGGCCACCCGGGCTGCCATCGACGAGGGCATCGTCGCTGGTGGCGGCACGGCGTTGCTGCGAAGCCGGGCTGCGGTTGCCGCGGTCGCGGCCGAACTCGACGGCGACGAGGCCACCGGAGCCCGCATCATCGGCGAGGCGCTGTCGGCGCCGACCCGGCTTATCGCCGAGAACGCCGGCCATGAGGGCGCCATCGTGGTGCGCGAGGTCGAGGCCGCATCGGGTGCGGACGGCTTCGACGCAGCCGCTGGCTCCGTCGTCGACCTCATCGCCGCCGGTGTGATCGACCCGGTGAAGGTGACCCGGGCTGCGCTGCAGAACGCGGCGTCGATCGCCGGGCTGATGCTCACCACCGAGGTGCTCGTGGCCGACAAGCCCGAAGAGAAGCCCCCGCCCGGTCCCCCCGGCGGCGGCGGCATGGACGGCATGGGAGGCATGGGGGGCATGGGCGGCATGATGTAGCCGTTCGCCTTCCGCGAACAATCACAGGAGCCCGGGCCCAAACCCGGGCTCCTGCGCGTTCAGTGCGAGCAGATCGCGGCGATAGCCTCACCGGGATGGATCGACCGGCGCCGGACCCGCGCAAACTGCTGGACCACTGGGAGCAGTGGGAGCGGGGCGATACGCCTCCGGGCCGGGTGATGAGCGACCTCAAGACCGGCGGTCTGCGCGAGATTCTTCAAGGCCTGGCCGCGGCGGCGGGCGACGGGGAAGGGTCCTGACCACATCGACCTCGCCGGCGGTCGCGGTGTTCGAGCCGCCGCTGGTCCCCGCAGGCCGGGGAGGATCCCAGCACATTCCCAGACCGGGCAACGCTCGGCCGGGCGGACCGCCGCCCTGGGCCGAACTGCCCGAGCAGCAGCGGTGCCCGACCCTCGTGCAGGTATGCGAGGCGGTCGCCGCCGCCGTGCCCGGACACATCGGGTCACCGGCGACTGTGCAACCCGAGGCAGTGCCCGCGGGGTCGGCGCCGTCGGGGGTGCTGGTGATGCTCTACGAGCATCACCACGAGCCGTGGGTGGTGCTCACGAGACGGGCTTGGCATCTTCGGCACCACGCGGGCGAGGTGTCGTTCCCGGGCGGTCGGCGCGAGCCGGGCGACGCCGACCTGTGGGCCACGGCGTTGCGGGAAGCGTCCGAGGAGGTCGGCCTCAACCCCGGCACCGTCCGTCGGGTCGGGAAGCTCGACACGTTCGTCACCGTCGGGTCGCGTTCACTGGTCTGCCCGTTCGTAGCCACCGTCGAGCGGCGACCTGAGTTGGTGGCCGACCCGGCCGAGGTTGAGCGGGTTCTGCATGTCG
>JAJDZO010000135.1 GCA_022824605.1 Acidimicrobiia bacterium | reverse complement strand
GCACTGGTCGTCGAACACGACCGGCCGGCCGCCGAGGCGCACCACCACCATCTTCTTGCCGTACAGCACGAAGCCCTGCGGCGTGTCGGTCAGCTCGTCGGAGTACGCCACCGGGTACCAGAACTTGTCACGCATGGCCTCATAGAGCCTGTCCTCGGTGTCGGCGTCCACATAGTCGATCCGGTCCTGCAGTCGGGTCATGCAATGCCTCCCGTCATCTCTCGCTGTGGGGCTGTCATCGCTCGCCCCGGAAGTACGGTACGCCCAGGTGCAGCGGCTCCTGGCTGCGGCGCCGGTTGACGACCAGAGCCGCGATCGTCAACACGAACGGCAGCGCGAGCAGCAGCTGGTGGGGCACGTCCACGCCTCGGGCCTGCAGCGACAGCTGGTACGCGTCGAGGTAGCCGAAGAAGAGGGAGCCGGCCAGGATCCGCCCGATCCGCCAGTTGCCGAAGATCACGATGGCCAGCGCGATCCAGCCCCGGCCGGCGGCCACGTCCACGAAGAACAGCCCCGACAGGAACACGCTCAGGAAGGCCCCGGCCAGCCCGGCCATGGCCCCGCCGAAGGCCAGAGCCAAGTACTGCATCCGGGCGACGTTCACCCCCCTCATGTCGCAGGCTGCGGGGTTGTTGCCCACGCTGCGCAGCTCGAGGCCGAACTGCGTGCGGTTGAGCGCCCACCACAGCACCGGGCAGGTAACGATCGCCCCATACGTCAGCCAGTGCTGGCTGAAGAGGATCTCCCCGACGGCCGGTATCTCGGACAGCAGCGGGATCTCGGTGAAATCGAACGTGTCGCTGCGGGGCATCTCGCCGCCGGTCTGCGGGTAGACGGCCCGGAACAGGTAGAAGGCCATGCCTATGCCGAACAGGTTGAGGGCCAGCCCCGCTACCACCTGCTCGACCCTGATGCTGCTCACGAGGACGGCCATCAACAGCGACAGGAGCACTCCGGCCCCGACCCCGCTGAGCACTCCCAACCACAGCGAGTCGGCCTTGTCGGCCACGACGAAGGACCCGAAGGCCGACACCGTGATCGTGCCCTCGATGCCGAGGTTCAACACGCCGGCCCGCTCGGTGACCATCTCGCCCAGCGCGGCCAGCAGCAGTGGCGTGGCGATGCGGATGGCGCTGGCCAGCACGCCCACGTTGATGAGTGCCTCAAGAACGTCACTCATCGGATCGGACCCTCTGGAGCCGGTAGCGCACCGCCACCGCGCCGGTGAGGACGAAGATGAGCGACAGCCCCTGGATCACGTCGACCAGCGCGGCGGGGATGCCGGTCTCGATCTGCATCGTCACCGCGCCGTTGACGAGGGCTCCGAAGGCGATGGCGCTCACCACCACCCCCGCCGGATGCAGGCGACCGATGAGCGCGATGATTATGCCCACGAAGCCGAAGTTGTTGGAGATGTCGAGTTGCAGACGATGATGAATGCCGGAGAACTCGGCCGCACCCGCCAGACCGGCCAGAGCCCCGCTGATCGCCATCACCAGCACGGTCACCCGCGGAACCGAGATGCCCTTGTAGGAGCCCGCCGTGCGGTTGATGCCGACACCTCGCACCTCGTAACCCAGCGCCGTGCGTCTGAGCACCACGTACACCACCACGGCCATGGCCACCGCAATACCGAAGCCCCAGTGGAGCCGGCTTCCACCGATCATCAGTGGCAGATGGGCCGACTCCGGCACAGTCACCGTCTGAAAGTAGAAGGTGTCGGGTGAGCGCCACAGGTCGCCGAGCAGATAGCTCAGGATCAGCAGGATGATGAAGTTGAGCATCACGGTGGTGATGATCTCGTTGGTGTCGTAGCGGGCCTTCAGCAGACCGGCGATCGACGCCCACAACGCCCCGGTCGCGGCCGCCGCGATAAACAGTACCGGCAGCATCACTGCGCTGGGAAGGATCTCGCTCCACAGGTCGGTCACGAAGAAGGCGCCCATGGCGCCGGCGAAGAACTGCCCCTCGCCTCCGATGTTCCACACCTTGGCCCGGAAGGCGAAGGCGGCCGCGAGTCCGGTGAAGGTGAGCGGGGTGGCCTGCACCAGGGTCTCGTAGACCGCCCGCCTCGATCCGAAGGCGCCGTCGAACAGGGCCCGGTAGGAGTCGACGACGCTCTTGTCGGAGGCCGCGATCAAGATCGAGCAGATGGCCAGGCCCACGATGAAGGCGCCGACCAGTGTGACGACCTCGTGCCAGGCCTTGACCTCTAGGCGCTTCTCCAGGCGCCAGCCTGCACGGCGCAGCAGGCTTCCAGAGGCTGCCCCGGTGGTGGTGGCAGCATCGGTGTTCATGCCGATGCCCCGTCGGGGGCCTCCGACACGCCGGCCATCCACATGCCGACCCGGTCGATGGTGGCGTCGCGGCGGTCGACCTCACCGACGATGCGGCCGTCGAACATGACCGCGATGCGACTCGACAGGTTGAGCAGTTCGTCGAGATCCTCGGAGATCAACAGGATGGCCGCGCCCCGGTCGCGCTCGATGACCAGCCGCCGCCTCACGTACTCGGTGGCGCCGATGTCCAAACCTCTCGTCGGCTGGTGAACCACCAGCAGCCGGGGCCGTCCGGCCAGTTCGCGGGCCATCACGATCTTCTGGAGGTTGCCGCCTGACAGCACGCGGGTGACATGCGCCGGCGACGGCGCCGCTATGGCGTAGTCGGTGAAAGACTCGTCGGCGAACTCCCCGATCTGCTTCTGATTGAGCCAGCCCCGGCGTCCGAACCGGCTGGAGCGTTGGCGGCCGAGGATCAGGTTCTCGCTTATGCGGAAGTCCATCATGAGGCCCTGATGGATGCGGTCGGCGGGAACGCTGGCGATGCCGATCTCGAGCCTGTCGGCGGGGGACGACTCGGCGACGTCGTTGCCGTCGACGAGGACGCTGCCGGCATCGGCGGGCCTCATCCCCACGAGCACGTCGAACA
>JAJDZO010000398.1 GCA_022824605.1 Acidimicrobiia bacterium | reverse complement strand
GATCGTGACCGTGGTGCCCGTGCCCCCGACGGTGGTGTTGGCGGCCCGCTCGCGCAACGTCACCGTCCACTCGCCCAAGACGGTGCCGGAGCCGCAGGCGGCCGCGGTGCAGAGCTGAACGCCGAACGTATCGTCTGCGCTGTCGCCGTCGACGCCGGCGGTGACCTCGAAGCGGATGCGCCCGGTGGTGTCGAGGAAGGCACGCTGGCCGTTCTGTCCGGGGCTGACCGTTTGGGCTCTGCCACGGCGGTTGTCGACACTGACCGCCATATCGAACCTGTCGGCGGTATAAGGGCTGGTCAGCGCCTTGATCCGCACGTAGTACTGCGGATGGTCGGCCACGTTGGAGATCTCGAAATCGCGGGTCTGGCCCTCGACGATCTCGGTGCGGTGCAGCCGAGGCGCATCCTCGGGCGCGGGCTGGGTCTGCGCCTGCGCCTCAGGCGACCCCGGCGCGACCGCCAGCAGCGACGCCGTCAAGCCCATCACAACCACTGCGATGAGCTCCCGAGCGAACCTGCGCCGCACCATCACACCCCGTCAGGCCGCACCCAGATCCACCCGCAATCCCGCCCGTCAAACGCGGCGGGCCTGGGGGACGAGCAAAGCGAGCGGACCCAAGCCGCCGCCCACGATCACCGACACACCGTCGCGCCCCTCAGACCGGGGGGGGGGGGGAGAATACCTCGTCCCGCGCCAGAAACCCCCAACCTTCACCTCCAACCTCAGGCTCACACAGAGAGGCAACCAGGCTCATGAAGACTCCCTCCCATTCCGCTAAACAACCCACCCTACCCCAACCTCGACTTCAAGAAGAAGCCGGGCCGGACTCAGCCGGTCGGCGTCTCGCGTCCGCTCCCTGAGCGGCTCCAGACCACAATCGACGCTGCGACCAGGGCGGCGACCGCCACGAACCCGACGGCTCCGGCCGGCCCGTTGCTGAACCGGAACCCGAAGCCGTTGCCAGCAGGTCGGCGGACTACCATCGCGGTCGAGACGTCCGCAAGCCGGCTGCACCGGGTCGCGCCCTGCTCGGCACCGGCGGACTGCGAGAGGGGGCTGTGATGACACACACGGCAGCGGCGGCATCACTCGCGCCGTTCGGCGGTGGCGTTGCTGGGCCGCCACCGCAGCCGCGCACGCAGGTGTCCGCTGCGGTGACCAATGTGCTGGACCGGTGCCTCGGCGTCCAAGCGGGCGAGCGCGTGGTGCTGCTGACCGACACCGACAGCGACCGCCGGGTGACGGACCTGTTGCGGGCCGGGATCGAGGCGCGGTCAGCGGTCGCGTCGACACTGGAGATGGCCCCGTTGGACATCCCGGGCGCGGAAGTGGCCCCCGGTGTCGCCCGAACGATGGCACAGAGCGATGCCGTCATCGAACTGACCTCGATCTTCATCGGCTCGAACGAAGCCCGGCGCGACGCCAACGCGGTGGGCGTCCGTTATCTGGCCATGCCGGGGATCACGTTGGACACGCTGCGGGCAGACGGCCCCCTGTCAGTCGATTTCGATGAACTCCGGGCACGCGCCGACCAGATCGGCGAACGCTGGACTCAGGCGTCGGAGTTTCGACTCACCACTCCTGCCGGCACCGACCTCCGCGGCTCCGTGTCCGGACGGCCTGGCCGGGTGCTTCACGGAATCTGCAGGACGGCCGGGTCCTACATGGCGCCCCCCGACATCGAGGCGGGCACCGCTCCGGTGGAAGGCACCACCCACGGCGTGGCGGTGATCGATGCTGATCTGTTGTTCATGGGGCTCGGTCCGCTGCCCGACCCGGTGGTCCTCACCTTCGACGAAGGGCGCCTCGTCGGCGCTGAGGGACCCGAGAGCCATCGCCTCACCGGCATGCTCGAGCGCTGCGACGACGAGTTGATGACCAACTTCGCCGAGGTCTCCCTCGGGCTCAACCCCGCGGGCCATGTATGCGCGGTCGCGATGGAGACCGAGTCCTCGCTGGGGACCGCCCACATCGCTCTCGGCAACTCGATCGCCTACGGAGGAACCGTCGCGGCGCGAGCGCATCTCGACTGCGTCATGCGCGACGCGACCCTCACCCTCGACTCTGTGCCGGTTCCGGCCACAGACATCATGTGTGCGCCCTCGAGTCGCGGTGAGGCCGCGAGGCCGAGCGGATAGGGGGCGACTCACCACGATGGAGCCATCAGAGGTTGCGGCGCAGGTTCTTGCGGCCGTGGACGCTCAACGAGCAGTCGACCTGACGCGGCAGGTCTGTCACATACCCAGCATCCTCGGTGACGAAGGGGATCTTGCCGACTTCCTGGCCGCGTCGATGCGCGAACGCGGCTTCTCCAACGTCGAGTTGCAGCCGGTGCTCCCCGGCCGCCCCAACGCCATCGGCGAGGTCTCGTTCGGTGACGGTCCCCGCGTCGTCATGACCGGACACATGGACACCAAGCCGGTCTCCATCGGTTGGTCGGAAGCCGAACCCTTCTCCGGCGACCTCATTGACGGCCGCGTCTTCGGTCACGGCATCATGGACATGAAGGCCGCCCTCGCCTGCCAGATCACCGCCATCGAGGCCGTCCGCGAGTGCGGCCTGCCGCTCCGGGGCACCCTCGCGATGGCAGCCGTCAGCGACCACATGGGAGACCAGACGGGGAGCATCCGGTACTTCGAACGCCATCG
>JAJDZO010000133.1 GCA_022824605.1 Acidimicrobiia bacterium | reverse complement strand
CAGGGCTTCGAGAGCGGCCTCGGCCCGCACCCAGCGCCCCTGCCGGGTGATGCCGACGGGTTCGACCAGGTACTTGTCCGGGTCGGCGGCGGCCACCACGTAGCGGGCCGACACGCAAGACACGTCGTGTTCGGCGGAGCGCCCTCCGAAGAGCACGACCAGCCGGATTCTGCGGTCCTTCACGAGGCGACGCTACCGCCCGACGCTGAATCGACAGAGCCGGGCACAGGGGGCGCGCTGATATGTAGCGGTTGGGCGTGTCACACTCGGGGTGTGCGTTGGAGCCTGGACGAGATCGCGGCGGCCACGGGCGGCCGTTTGCACGGCGATGGGTCCATTGTCGTCGACGGCGCCAGCCAGGACAGCCGAGACGTGCGTGCGGGGATGCTGTTCGTGCCGCTGGTGGCTGAGCGCGACGGCCACGACTTCATCGCCGACGCGCTTGCAGCCGGCGCGTCGGCCTGCCTCACCAGCCGAGGCTCGTGCGGATCCAGCACCGGCGCGGTGGAGGTGGACGACACCCGAGTGGCGTTGACCGCGCTGGCCCGTGAGGCCCGCAGCCGGCTCGCGGCAGCGCCGGTGGTGGGTGTCACCGGATCGGTGGGAAAGACCACCACCAAGGATCTGCTGGCGGCGGTGCTTGCCCGGCGCTTGCGCACATCGGCCAGCACCCGGTCGTTCAACAATGAGATCGGCGTGCCGATCACCCTGCTGTCCGCCCCCGACGACGTCGAAGCGCTGGTGGTGGAGATGGGTGCGAGGGGAGCGGGGCACATCGCGGATCTGTGCAGGCTGGCCCGCCCGACCATGGGCGTGGTCACCACCGTGGGGCTGTCACACACAAGCGAACTGGGGTCGCTGGCGGCGGTGGTGTCGGCCAAGCGGGAACTGGTCGAGGCGCTGCCCGTGGCCGCCGACGGGGGAGTGGCCTTCCTCAACGCGGGGGTGCCCGAGGTGATGTCGATGGCCGAGGGATGTGCCGCTCGCGTCGTCACCTTCGGCACCGGCGGCGAGGTGTGGGCACGCGGTGTCAGCGTGGACGACGATCTGGTTCCTAGTTTCGTGCTGTGCAGCCCGGTTGGTGAGGTTCCGGTCCGGCTGGGGGCCAGGGGAGCACACAACGTGGACAATGCCCTGGCCGCGGCCGCGGTGGGGATCGACCTCGGCGTGCCGCTCGATGATGTGGCCGCCGGGCTGGCCGAGCCTGATCTGTCGCCGCTGCGCATGGAGGTGCTGCGCACCGCGGGCGGCGCCCGGCTGCTCAACGACACCTACAACGCCAATCCGCTGTCGATGAAGGCGGCCCTGCAGTCGCTGGCGGCGCTCAAGGCGCGGCGCAGGATCGCCGTGCTCGGCACCATGGCCGAACTGGGGGACTTCGAGGCCGCCGAACACGCCGCCGTCGGCTCGCTGGCCGCGAGGCTCGGCGTGACGGTCGTAGCGGTCGACGCGCCGGGCTACTCAGCGGGCGGGGGCACCGTGGTCGAGATGGACGGCATTGCGGCCGAGGTGGAGGCCGCCGTGGTCGATGTGGGCGGCATTGCGGCCGAGGTGGAGGCCGCCGTGGTCGACGCGGACGGCATCGACGGGGCCCTGGCCGCGCTGCGTGACCTCGGCGGGGTGGGCGAGGGCGACGCCGTGCTGGTCAAAGGCTCGCGAGTCGCGGGCCTCGAACGTCTCGTGGAACGACTCCGCACCGCGATCTGAACGAACCGCATCCCGAGTGAACCGCAACCCGATCCAACCGCATCCCGCACAACGGGCAAGCTGAGCAACAGGCGACCCGCACATTAGGCAACCCGCACAACAGGCGACCCGCACAACAGGCGACCCGCACAACCGGCAACCCGCACATTAGGCAACCCGCACAACAGCAATCTGAACGAAAGGCGATCTGGCATGGATGTACCCGATTTTCGTACCGTGAGCGTCGAGGACCTCGCGGCGAGCGTGCGAGACCGCATCCTCACCGCTGCCGCGGTCACCGACTACGCACTGGCCCGCATCGAGGCCCTGAATCCAGCGCTGAACGCCTTCGTGGCGGTCGACGCCGACAGCGCACGGGCGCAGGCGGCCGCCATCGACGAGCGACTCGACGCCGGTGACGAGGTGGGTCCGCTGACGGGGATCCCGGTCGGCGTCAAGGACCTCGCCGATGCCGCCGGGTTCCACACGTCCAAAGGCGCCATGTACACCCGCCACGACCCGCCGGCCGACTCCGACTGCATCGAAGTGGCCCGGCTGCGGGCTGCGGGCTGCGTGATCGTGGGCAAGACCAACACCCCCGAGCACGGCTGCATGGGCGACACCTACAACCCGAGGTTCGGCGCCACCCTCAATCCATGGAACCCGCAGCGCTCACCGGGCGGATCCTCGGGCGGCACCGGCTCGGCCATCGCGGCGGGCATGGTGCCGGTGGGTACCGGCTCCGACGGTGGAGGCTCGATCCGCATCCCGTCGGCGTTGTGCGGGCTGTCGGGCATCAAGACCAGCCACGGCCGGGTGCCGAGCGGCCCGCCCCCGTCGGGACTGCTCGACCTGTCGTGCGTGGGGCCGATGGCCCGCCAGATACGCGACGTGGCCCTGTGCCTCGACGCCCTGGTCGGGCCTCATCCGGCTGATCTGCGCAGCCTGCCTGAGCCCGAAGGGTCGTGGCGGGCCGCGCTCGACAGTCCCCGGATGCCGGCCCGGGTGCTGTGGGCGCCGTCGATCGACGGGGAACCGGTCGACTCCGAGATCGCCGCCGCCTGCGAGGCCGCGGTGCAACGCCTGGCCGCCGAGGGTGTCGAGGTGGTGGAGGCGCACACGCAGATCAGCGCGGTGCCGGGCATGTTCCTGCAGTTGTTCTTCGGTGGACTGATCGGTCCCACGTTGCGTCCGCTGCACGGCACCGACGAGTGGGACAACCTCACCGACGTGCTGGCCGCGCTCCTGGAGGACGTCTACCAGCGGGCAACTCCGGAGTCGATCTATCGCGCCCGCCAGCAGTGCGGCGAACTGTCGGTGGCGCTGGCGGAGATGATGCACGGCTACGACGTGCTGTTGATGCCGACGCTGGCCGGGCAGGCTCCCGCCCCGGCCGGCCACGGCACCATCGACGGCGTGGAGACCCCCAACTGGTTCCGCTTCACGCCCCTGGCCAACCTCACCCGGCGCCCCGCCGGCACGGTGTGCTGCGGATTCACCCGCGAGAGCGTGCCCATAGGGCTGCAGGTCGTGGGCCACCAACTCGACGATCTGACCGTGCTAGAAACCATCGCCGTCCTAGAGGACCTGCTCGCTCTCGACCCCGTCGCCCCCGATCAGGCCTGACCCCCGTCCACCCCGTCGGTGTGCCACCTACACTCGCGTCGGGAACGGGGGGAACGGGGGGCCAGGGCGTCCAGTTCGAGGAGTTTGTCGACTGTCGGAGGTCAAGATGGCGGACGTCGTGTTCAGATTGCGGACCCCCGCCGGGGAACCGGTCGCAGGGGCCATGATGCTGGCCGAGTACCCCAATGGAACGTACCGGGTCGGGGAGTCGGATGCCGCCGGTGACTGTCGGATCGACCTGTACCGCACCGATCAGCCGATGTGCGTGTTGGCGGCGGCCGACGGCCATCTGCCGCTGCACAAGACCGTGGTACCCGACGAGGAGGCCGCGCTGCAGTTGGTGATGGAGCCGTCGCCGGACGACCGCAACGGTGTGCTGTTCACTCGCAGCACCGGATACATACCCGGCATCGAGGGAAGGCTCAACCCGATCAACGACGGTCGAACGTTCCTGTACGCGGGCAACATCGCCGTCGATGGCCGAGTGGCGAACCCGTTGCGGTTCGAGGTCGGCCAGCGGATGCACCTCACCGACGTCAACGGCGTGGAGACCGACATTCGCTTCGTGGTGGTGACAGGAGAGTTCTCATTGATCGAGTACACGGACCCCCGCCCCTACCAGGTGGAGTCATGAGCGCATTGCCGGCCCATAGCCCGCTGCGAGCATCGCCGCCGGTAACCTTGGACGCGTTCGGGCGATTAGCTCAGATGGCTAGAGCGCTGCC
>JAJDZO010000107.1 GCA_022824605.1 Acidimicrobiia bacterium | reverse complement strand
CGCAGCGTCGCGCGCTCGATGTCATGGCCCGGACTCTCAGCACCGAACCGGTCAGCTATCGCCTGGCTGGAGGGAACGACCTTCTCCTCGGTGGTCAGCACCGAAGCAAGCCACATGATCAACGCCTCAGCGTTGGGGGCTGCCGGGTCCACATGATGCTCAGCGACCGGAACCAGCTCGCCGTCAGAGTGGTGGAACAGATGCCAGTCCTGACCGTCTGTGACGATCCCCACATAGCGCTGCCCGAGGCTGCTGCTCTTGGCTTCCACGTAGCCAGCAAGCTGCGCTGCTGCGTCCTTCAACGACCCTTGCGGAGCCAGGCTGCGCTTCACCTCAATGACTGTGCGGCCCATCTCGATGTCGATGCGTCGTCTGTCAGCGAGCGGAGCTTCCAACTTGACATCGAGTACGTCGCCTTCAGTCAGGTTCAACGCCGAAGCCAGCAACAGCATCCGCACATCGGACTGCACCGTCGCCTCCGTGCGGCCCTTCAACGAACGGTTCGCCAACCGGCCCGCTAACTCACGAAGATCGATCCAGCCATCCACAGCCACGCGCTGACTCTACGCGTAGGGCCTCACCCCAGCGTGGCAGCGGCACGATCAGCCATGCTGCCTCCGGCCAGCCTTAGGGCCTATAGGCCGGGGGAGGCCTACCTCTAGCTGAGCAGCGGTGGGGTCGTCGGAGGGCCGACGCTACTCCAGAGTTCTTGGCTGAAGGCCATGCGCTTGCCGTGGTGTTGGGGAACTCGGGCCGGATCGATGAGGCCATCAGAATGCTCATGAATGTGTGGGGCGAGCGCATCAGCGTGCTGGCGCCCAAGATGCCGAGACTGTGGCATCGTTCATCTAATTGCAGCGGCTGCGTCAACGCCGGCTCCAGCACGCCGCACATTCCCAGCCTGATGACGAGTAGACGTAGAATCGATCAGACCCAAATGGCTGTCTGAGCCTCACCGGTTTTCGCGCCGGCTGTTTGTTCTCAGGCGGTGTTGGTGGCGTGGCGGAACTCGGACTCGACAGGCGTGAGCATTCGGCTAGGTGATGTACCGTGCCCAGGCGTCCATGACCGTCCGGCGTTGCTCCAGGAGGTCGGAGCGCCGGTAGGCGGATTCGACGGTGTTCTTGACGATGTGGGCTGGGCACGTTTCGGCCAGCTCGCGGCTGACGGCGGACTCGGCGCACCAGTCTCGGAGGCTCGAGCGGTGCCCGTGTGGGGTCATGCCCAGGTCCAGGTTGTGGCAGAGCTTGGAGAGGGCGTCGGGAGTGACCTGCCTACCGCGTGCCGACGGGAACACCAGCGAGTCAGGAGCGTCTTCGCCGTAGCGCTGTGCCTCGGTCGAGCACCGCGAGCGCCTCGGCGCTCAGCGGCACCCGGAAGTCGCGGCCGACCTTGGTGCGCTGGCCTGGGATCGTCCAGATGCCTGCGTCGATCTCGTCCCAGCGCATCCCGCGGACTTCTCCGGAGCGAGTCGCGGCCAGGGCCAGCATCCGCATGGTGAGCTTCGTGGTCGGGTAAGCGTCTGAGGCATCGATGGCCGCGAGCGCCGCGGACACCTGATCCGGTGGCAGTGCGGCCATGTGGCGGAGGGGGACGCCGTTGCGAGGCAGTTCCCGCTCTTGTTCGCTGCGCTCACGGGCCGCTCGGGCCACGGCCTCACCCGTATGGAGCGCGCTTGCTCGCCTATTCGCTCGGCCTTTCAGTCGTCGTCGAAGTCCTCGGGCATTAGGACGAACTCGGGATAGGTCTCCATTCCCAGCTCGGCGGTGTCCTGGCCCAGGCGCTCGGCCTCGGGCCCCACTCGCAGGCCCATGGCCATGTCCATCAGCTTCCACACGATGAGCGAGACGATGAACACGAAGGCACCGATGGCCACTATGCCGAGCAACTGGGTGCCGAAGTTGGCGCCGCCCGCGATGCAGGCTGCCAGCGTTCCCCAGATGCCGCACACCAGGTGCGCCGGGATCGCGCCCACCACATCATCGATCTTGAGCTTCTCGAGGCCCTTGATCGCCAGGGTGCAGATCACGCCACCGAGGGCGCCGATGATGACCGACCACCAGTGCTCGGTGATGTCGGGCGCCGCCGTGATCGATACCAGCCCGGCCAGCGCGCCGTTGAGGCCCGCGAACAGGTCCATGCGGCCGAACACCGGCCGTGAGATGAACAGGGCGGCCACCACCCCGGCGGCGGCGGCCAGGTTGGTGTTGACCAGGACGTTGCTCATGGCCACTGCGTCGGCCGCGCTGCCCAGCGCAAGCTGTGATCCGCCGTTGAAGCCGAACCAGCCGAGCCACAGGATCAGCACACCCAGCGTGACGACCAGCACGTTGGAGGGCGGGGTGGGCTTGACCGTGCCGTTCTTGCGGAACTTGCCGAGGCGGGGTCCGATGATTATCACGCCGGCCAGAGCGGCCCAGCCGCCGGTGCTGTGAACGATGGTGGACCCGGCGAAATCGACGAATCCCTGCTCGGCGAGCCAGCCGCCGCCCCAGTACCACGATCCCACGGTCGGGTAGATGAAGGCCGTCAGGATCAGAGTGAACAGGAAGAACGCCCACATCTTGATCCGCTCGGCGATGGCGCCCGACACGATCGATGCGGCCGTGGCCACGAACACCATCTGGAAGAACCAGTCCGACATGACGGCGTAGCCGTTGCCGACCACCTCGCCGAGATGCTCGGCCGCTCCGTCGAGCAGTCCTAGCTCCGCATCCGAGGGCCCGTAGAGGAACTGGAACGAGCCGATCACGTCGCCCACGTCGACGTACATCAGGTTGTAGCCGATGAAGTAGTAGGCCAGCCCGGCTATCGAGTAGATGCCGATGTTCTTGAGGCAGATCATCGAGGCGTTCTTGGTGCGCACCGCGCCCGACTCCAGCATGGTGAAGCCGGCGCACATCCACATCACCAGCGCCCCCCAGATCAAGAAGGCGAAGGTGTTGAGGATGAACTGCAGCTCCTCTCGGGGCAGGCCCGCGGAGCCGTCCTGCGCTTCCTGAGCCAGAGCGACCGCGGGCAGCGCCACCACCAGAGCGACGACCGCCAGCGTGACCCCCGCAGCCTTCAGACCTCGCCGCCGAGTCGCAGTCATGCGGGCCCCCTTTGTGTCTACGAATCAGGTCACGACGACCGGCCGCGACAATAGCAGTCGGCGTCAGCCTCAGTCCGCTGGGCTGTGGGCGTGCAGCGGGGCGTAGAAGTCGCGGTTGGGGGCCAGCAGATCGAACACCGTCTCGTCGCAGTCCACCAGGGCGGCATCGGACGTACCGAGCGGTGTCACCCGCTCACCCCACCGGGTCACCGTGGATCCCCAGGTGACGCCCCCGCCGAACGCGGTCTGCACCACGACGGCGCCTGGCTGGATCAGGCCGCTGTCCAGGGCGTCGGTCAAGGCCATCGGCACCGAGGCGGCCGCCGAGTTGCCGTGGGTGGCGATGTTGACCATCACCCGGTCGGGGTCGAGGCCGAGTCGGCGGCTCGCCGCGGTGATGATCCGCTCGTTGGCCTGGTGGGGGATCACCGCATCGACGTCGCCGAGGCTGAGCCCGGCCCGGTCGACGGCGCGCCGCACGGACTTCTCGATGCCTTGCACCGCGATCTTGAACACGGCCTGGCCGTCGAAGTGCAGGCGGTGCTGGAACGGGTCGAGCACGCTGCTCAGCCGGCCTCGGGTGCCCAGAGTGGGGAACACCATGGTGCGCCCGGACACGCCGTCGGCGCCCAGATCGGTGCCGATCACCCCGTCGCCCGCCTGCGACGGCTCCAGCACGGCCGCACCCGCGCCGTCACCGAAGAGGATGCAGGTGGAGCGGTCCCAGTAGTCCATCACCCAGTGCAGCTTCTCGGCGCCGACGAGCAGCACCCGCTCGGCCACACCCCCGGTGATCATCGAGGCGGCGGTGGCCGTGCCGTAGATCCATCCGCTGCAGGCCGCGTTGAGGTCGAAGGCGGCCGCGTTCACCGCGCCGAGGCGTTCCTGCAGAACGCAGGCGTTGCTCGGGCAGGTGATCTCGGGGGTGACGGTGGCCATGATGAGCATGTCGATGTCGGCGGGCTCGAGCCCGGCCGCGGCCAGGGCTCGGTGGGCGGCCACCTCGGCGAGGTCGGTGGTCTCCACATGGGAGATGCGCCGCTCGTGGATCCCGGTGCGCTCCACGATCCAGTCGTCGTCGGTGTCGACGAGTTGCTCCAGGTCGGCGTTGGTGAGCTTGGTGGGGGGCACGCACTTGCCCCAGCCCGTGAACGTCGCCCGCATCGCCATCAAGTCACCCGTGTGGCCGCAACGTCGGCCGTGTCGCCATCGAGGGGGTTCAGATTCCGTCGGTGGC
>JAJDZO010000127.1 GCA_022824605.1 Acidimicrobiia bacterium | reverse complement strand
TCCTGTCGCCGGGATCCGTGCGACCGACGGGGCTTCGCCCCATTGTCGGGCGCCCGGACCCGTCGCCACCCGCCGGCCTATCGGGACGCGGCACCCCCCGACCTATTGAGACGCGCCACCCGCCGGCCTGCCCGGGTGCGGCGCGTCCGATGCTTGGACTGGTTCTTCGTTGCTACTAGGCGGCGTTTAGGATCTTGGCGCTGGTTTGGATGTGGTCAGCTGCTGTGGGTTCGTCGTTCATGGGGAGCATGAAGATGTCGAAGCAGTCGCGCAGCTCTGCGATACGGACCGCGATCTCTGCGGGAGTGCCGGCCAGGCCGTAGCGGTCCACTAGCGCGTCGGGCAGCAGCTTCGCTGCGTCGTCCATTCGGCCCGCCAGCATCAGGCTTCGAACCTCGGCTGTGGTGGCGCCGTCTAGGCCGTCGGCGGCTCGCACCTCCGCGGGCGCGTCGACCGCCATGTAGGAGAAGTGGGGCAGCACCCGGCGGCGCTCGATGTCGCTGTAGGCCAGGTAGGCCGACCAGGCGATCTGGGCCGAACCCGAACTCCTGGTCCGTTCGGCGGCGGCCGGCAGTTGCGCCGGGGGCGCGGCCGAGATGATCACGCAGTCGGAGTGCTCGGCCGCGAGCCGCTGCACTCTCGGTCCCCGCCCGGCGACCGCGATCGGGACCGATTCGTCGGGGCGGAACCACGGCAGCGACGCCTCCCCCACCGTCTCACCCGCCAGCAGCCGCCGGTTGACCTCGAACGCATCACGCAAGGCGCTGTAGGGCCGTTCCGGGTCCATCCCTAGCGGCTGCAGCACCCGGCTTCCGCCGACGCCGAGCCCGTGCATCACCCGGCCCGGCGCCAACTCTGCGAGGGTGGCGATGGCGGCCGCGGTGGCCACCGGATGACGGCTGAACGGGTTGGTGATGGCCGGGGCGACCGTGAGCCCGGTGGCCTCCACGATGGCGGTGAGCGCTACGTACACGTCACGCTCGGTGCCCTCGTCGGCCACGAAGCACATCTCCGCGCCCAGCGACTCGCCCAACCTGGCCAGTTCGACCAGTCGGCGCACCGGCTGGGTCGGCTCGAACCAGACGCCCCAACGCACACTCACGGCGCCTGCTCCTGCTGCTTGGCCCGGCCCTGGCGCAGCGACTCACCCACCTGAACCACCTGTCCCCCACTCACGGCGCCTGCTCCTGCTGCTTGGCTCGGCCCTGGCGCAGCGACTCGCGGCCCAGCGGGATGTACTGCACCGCAGAAAGGTAGCTGTAGGCCAGCGACGGTACGGCACACAGCCATCCCGCCACCCGGAACGCGTCGGCCGCGGCGATGTCGGAGGCGCCGGCCAGCAGCAGCGGGAAGCAGAAGTACAGACCGAAGGTGGCGCACTTGCCCCACCAGGTCACGTCGATGGGCTTGGCGCCGAGCGACAGCAGCACCAACCCGACCACGGCGACCAGGCCCTCCCGGGCCAGGGTCAGCACCACCAGCCACCACGGAACCGAGCCGTCAATCCCGACCGCCAACACGCCGACGAGCAGCACGGCCCGGTCGGTTATCGGGTCGAGCATCTTGCCGACCCGGCTGATCGAGTCGAAGCGCCGGGCCCACCAGCCGTCAACCCAGTCGGTGGCGCCCAGCGCGCCCCACAACAGCGCAGCCAACCAGCGATCCTCGGCGCTGAACAGCAGCCACAGGAACCACGGGATGCACCCGAGGCGGGCGGCCGAGATCAAGTTGGGAACGGTGAGAATCCGGTCCTCGCCGGCCCTGACAGCCATAGCCGCTCAGCCTAGGATCAACCGATGCCCTCAATCTTCACCCGCATCATCGACGGCGAGATACCCGGCCGGTTCGTTTGGCGCGACGACACCTGCGTCGCGTTCATGGATGTCCGCCCGCTCAACCGGGGCCATGTGCTGGTGGTGCCCCGCGCCGAGATCGACCACTGGGTGGACCTCGACTCCGAGACCGTGGCCCACCTCATGGCCGTCGCCCACCGGGTGGCCTCAGCCCAGCAGGCCACCGGCCTGGCCCCCCACCGGGTGGGCCTGATGATCGCCGGGTTCGAGGTGCCTCATGTGCATGTGCATGTGGTTCCCATCTCGACGATGGCTCATCTCGAATTCGCGTCCGCCGACACCAGCCCCGACCCCGACGACCTCGACACGGTGGCCGCCCTGTTGCGCACCGAGATGGACGGGAGCTGACTTCGCGGCGGTCCTGGCCGAGCCTGCAGCCGGCAGCTTCGCCCGCCCGCTCGTTCGGCCCCCTTCTTGCAGATCAAGCCGGACCGGGCTCGATCGGTTCGGCCTTCTCGATCAGGTGGGCGCCGTTGTTGCGGGGGTTGTTCACTTCCGTCGACACCGGGTGCATCGTGATCAGGCTCGACGGCGCGGGCACGAGCAGGCCGGCGGCGGCCTCGGTGTCCTTGTTGGTCGGATCGAGCCAGAAGTCCCAAGCTGCGGGCGGGAGCACCACCGGCATACGGCCGTGCACCGCGCCCATGGCCTCGTTGGCCTCGCAGGTGATGATCGTGCAGGAGTGCAGCTCCAACGGCTCGCCGTCAGCGTCGAGGTTGCCGTCGTCACGCCACTTCTCCCACAGGCCCGCGAATGCGAAGGGCTCACCGTCGGGACGGCGGATGAACATGGGCTGTTTGCGCTTGGACCCTTCGAGGCGCTTCCATTCGTAGAAGCCGTCGACGGGGATGATGCAGCGCCGCCGGGCGAAGGGCACCCGGAAGGAGTTCTTGGTGGCCACCGTCTCGGCGCGGGCGTTGATCATCCGGTTGCCGATCTTCGGGTCCTTGGCCCAGAACGGCACCAGCCCCCAGTGCAGGGTGTCGAGGCTGCGAACACCGTCGCGCTCGCGCACGGCGTACACCGTCTGCGTCGGAGCCACATTGTGGTTGGGCGACAGGGCGAGGTCTGCGGTCGGGTCCGTCGCCCCGAAGTACTGTGACAGTTCATCGGGCGGGGTGGCCGACACATAGCGCCCACACATGGACCCTGAACCTAATCCTCAAACCGCGGCGCTACCCGGTCGAGGGCACTAGTCGCCAAGCCACTCCTCAGACCGCGCGGCAATCCGGTCGAGGGCACTAGTCGCCAAGCCACTCCTCAGATCTCGGAGCAATCCGGTCGAGGGCAGCGGTCGCATCGGCCACGATTCGTTCGATCAGCTCGGCGCAGGCGGGCAGGTCCTCCACCACCCCCACGCACTGGCCTGTGGGCAACACGCCGGCGGCGACATCACCGTCCACCATGGTCGCCCGGGTGAGCATGGGCGCGTTGGCGGCCATCGCGGTCTGGCTCCAGGTCAGTCCCTGGGATCGCCGCATGGCCAACCCCTCACGCCCCAGCGCCGACACCGACATGCCGGTGAGGCTCCGGAACCGCCAGGCGTTGGCCGCGGCCCGGGCCAGGCGGGTGAGCCGGGCCGACTCGAGGGAGTCGACCAGACGGGTGCGGATCACCCGCTGGGGCCTGCCGTCGATGCTGCTCGACACCACCGTGCCGGTGACCGGCGTGTCCAGATAGACGGCCTTGACCGCGTCGGGCACCCTCGACTCGGCGGTCAGCAGGAAGCGGGTGCCCATGGCCACCGCGTCGGCGCCCCACGCGAGCGCGGCGGCCAGACCCCGACCGTCGTGGAACCCCCCGGCAGCGATCACGGGAACGTCCACCGCGTCGAGCACCTGCGGCAACAGCAGCGAGGTCGGCACCGACCCGGTGTGGCCGCCCCCCTCGCCGCCCTGACACATGATGGCGTCCGCGCCCAGCTCGGCCATCTTGACAGCGTGGCGGCGGGCGCCCACGGTCGGCATCACCACCACGCCGCCGCGTTTCAGGCGCTTCACCACCGGCGCCGGGGGCGGGCCGGCAAAGCTGGCGACCCGCACTCCGGCCTGCACCAGCCGGTCGGCCCGGTCGTCGAGATCGGCCGCGTCGGGGCGGAGGTTCACCCCGAAGGGGCGGTCCGTGCGGCGCTGAACCTCCCCGATGGCCGACATCATCTCGTCGAGGGTCATGGTGGCCGAGGCCAGAATCCCGAGCCCGCCCGCGGATGCGGTGCCGGTCACCAGCGACGGGCCGGCCACCCACCCCATCCCGGTCTGCACGATCGGATAGTCGACGCCGAACAGCTCCGTCGCCCGCGTCCGCAACCGCGAATCGACACTCACGGCTGAACCGGCAACGACGGGCTGCCCAACGGTGTGACCTGCTGCGCCCGTAACCGCTGATCGACGTTCACGGCTGCACCGGCAACGATGGGCTGCCCGACGGTGTCAACTGCTGAGCCCGCAACCGCTGATCGACGTTCACGGCTGCACCCTACCGGTACGGCCTCATCGCCTTCGGAGAGCCCCGTGGCCGTCACCGGCGCCCCACGCCCGGCCGCCTATCCTGCGGTTGCTCCAGCGGCGATGCGCACGAGAGGGGGTGATCGTGATGGCGAGAAGGCTCACTGAGTTCAGCCACGGCGCCGGTTGAGGCTGCAAGCTCGCCCCCGGCGACCTCGCGCACGTGATGCGCGGCCTCACCCCTGATCCCCCACCAGAACTGCTCGTCGGTCTGGACACCGCAGACGACGCCGCGGTGTGGCAGACCGACCGCGGGCGCGCCCTGGTGCTCACCGCCGACTTCATCACGCCCGTGGTGGACGACGCCCGCACCTGGGGCCGCATCGCGGCCACCAACGCCGTCTCCGACGTGTACGCCATGGGCGGGCGGCCGCTGCTGGCCCTGAACCTGGTGGGATGGAACTCCGAGGAACTGTCCAACGACCTGCTGGCCGAGGTGCTCGCCGGTGGGGAGGACACCGCCCGAGCCTGCGGCTTCGTGGTGGGAGGCGGCCACACGGTGGACGACCCCGAACCCAAGTACGGCATGGCGGTGGTGGGCGAGGTCGACCCGCGGCGCATGCTCACCAACGCGGGGCTGCGGCCTCACAACGCGCTGGTGCTCACCAAGCCGCTGGGGACAGGGGTGATCTCCACCGCCGTCAAGAGGGGCGAAGCCCGTGCCGAGGTGGTGGACCGCGCCGTTGCCGAGATGGTCCGGTCGAACGAGAAGGCGGCCGCGGCCGGGCTGCGCCACGGTGCCACCGCTGCCACCGACGTGACCGGCTTCGGCCTGCTGGGCCACGGCCTGCGCATGGCCCAGGAGTCGGGGGTCGATCTGGAGATCTCGGTGAGCGAGGTGCCGGTGATCGAAGGAGTCCGCGAACTGGCCGCGCTGGGCATGGTTCCGGGCGGCTCCCAGCGCAACCTCGACTGGGCCGCGCCCCACCTCGACATCGGCGATGTCACCGACACGTCGGTCACCCTGCTGGCCGACGCTCAGACCTCCGGCGGTCTGCTGCTAGGCATGGTCAGCCCCGACGCCGCCCAGGCCGCCGTAACCGAACTGAGGCTCTCAGGCCACGATGCGGCCGTTATAGGCAAAGTCACCGAAGGCTCAGGCCGCATCCACCTAACCCCCTGACCAACCGAACCCGACCCGCCTGTCACACGGCATCTGTAGGGTGCCCGTCCGTGAAATCGCGAACATGTAGTTTGAGACTCGCGGGGTGGTGCCTATGACTCGGTACCGCCAGCCCAAGCTGATGGAGGCTGCCCGAGCGATGCCGACTTGGACCATCGATCCGGAGGGAACGCACGGCGAGGTGTTCACCCGGCGCTGGGTGGTCGACCTGATTCTGGACCTGGCCGGGTACCGGGCCTCTGCTGACTTGGGCGCTTCGGTGATCGTCGAGCCTGCTTGCGGCACTGGAGCCTTCCTGGTGCCTATCGTTGAGCGCCTGGCAGAGTCCTGCACCACGTATGGCCGCTCTCTCGCCGACATGGTGGCGGCCATCAGGGCATTCGATCTGTTTGACCGCAACGTCGACGCTGCCCGCAGATCTGTTGCCGCTCGGCTTGTCGAGTTCGGCCAGCCAGCCGATGTCGCCGCGAGCCTTAGCTCGCAGTGGATCAGCCAAGGGGACTTTCTGCTGCGTGCGGGACTCGACGGGCCCAGTCAGGCCGACTTCGTGGTCGGCAATCCGCCCTATGTCAGGCTCGAAGACGTTCCAAAGGAGGTCAGCGCGGCCTACCGGTCCGAGTGCGCCACCATGCGGGGCCGAGCCGACGTCTATGTCGGCTTCTTCGAGAAGGGCCTGTCGATGCTCGGCCCCGAGGGAAGGCTGGCCTTCATCTGCGCCGACCGCTGGATGCACAACCAGTACGGCGAGCGACTGCGAGCACTGGTCGCTGCCGACTACGCGGTGGACACAGTCATGGTGATGCACACCGTGGACGCATTCGAGGACACGGTGTCGGCCTATCCGGCGGTCACCGTGCTGCGCAACGGGTCCCAGGGCCCAGCCCGTGTCGTTGAGACCGCAGACGGTTTTGGCGAGACCGACGCCTGCGTTGTCGCCGAATGGGTTGCCGATAGCCGCGAACCCGCTCCCAGTGGGGGCCGATTCGACGCCGGGACTCTCCAGGGGTGGTTCACCAGCAGCAACCATTGGCCTACGGGGTCGCCTTACACGTTGGAGTTGATCGCGGACCTAGAGAAGCGTTTCACTCCGTTGGAGGACTGGCGTACCGGCACCCGTGTAGGTATCGGTGTGGCCACCGGCTGCGACGATGTCTTCGTGGTCGAGGACGCGCCTGGCGTTGAGCCCTGCCGCCTGCTGCCCATGCTGACCGCGCATGACATCTCCTCCGGCACGCCGCGCTGGGGTGGGCGGTTCCTCGTGAACCCTTGGGAGGACGGCCGCCTGGTCGACCTGGACGAGTACCCCGGCCTTGCCTCATACATGCGGCGCCACAGCACCAGGATCAAACAGCGGCACGTGGCTCGCCGCCGGCCGGCTTCCTGGTACCGCACGATTGATCGGATCGACCCCGAACTGCAGGCACGGCCGAAGTTGCTTCTCCCCGATCTGAAGTCGGCGGCTCACCCGGTACTGGACGCCGGAGGCTTCTATCCCCACCACAACCTCTACTACGTGGTGTCCGACAAGTGGGATCTTGAAGTGCTTGGGGGACTGCTGCTGTCGGACATTTCCAACCTGTTCGTGGGCGCATACTGCGTCAAGATGCACGGCGGCACCTACCGATTCCAGGCCCAGTACCTACGGAAGATCCGTGTCCCCGCCCCCGACGCCATCGACGCGGCAACCGCGGCCGCTCTCACCGAGGCGTTCAGGCGCCGCGACCGGGTCGCAGCCTCCGGTGCAGCCGCCGAGCTATACGGGATCAGCCGGTCCGACCTTCTCGCCGCCGTGGTCTAGGCCCATCAACGGCCGTCCTTCGGGTTGCGGCGGCTACTCCCCTGCCGACCAATCAATATCTGGATTGGTGGCCATGAACTGAAGACACCGGCCGTGAATTGCCGCCGCGAACGCCTGGAAGCTCACAGACTCTGATGGGAACCTCACCGCCGCCGAGTGCTTGTCGGCAAGAACAACGCACGCCGCGTCGAGCAGACGCTCGCGGACCATCCGCTCGAAGAAGATCACATACCGATCCGCGTAACTCGCACCGGTGAAGGCCGGATCCGGCTCCCAAACCGCCCTGCGTGGCGATACCGGGGTGGTGAAGGCTTCGTTGTCCTCCAGCAGCATGAAATATCCGAGCCAGGGGCGCAGCGGCCTGATGATCTCACGCTCCACCGCCTTCCACACGTCAACCGCCTGGCCTAGCGCCTCATCGGTGCGGTTGTTGTAGTTCTGGCCTGGGCTGTTGCCCGCCATCGACTTCAGCTCGACAATGCCCACCACCCGGTCGGCCACCATCACCACGATGTCCCAACTCTTGTCACGGCGGAAGTAGCCCGCGATCGGGCGCCGCTTCACATCGATCAGTCGAGCCGGTATGCCTGCCTCCACGAACACGCCCACCACAAGTTCGTGCAGCGCGTCGAGATGGCGTCCACCCGTCACCTCAGCCCGGATCCCGGTGTTCAGAACACCCCTGCCCTCGGACTCGTCTGCCTGGGAGCGCCGCACCTTCCAATAGTCGGCGACGGCTACCCGGACCGAGCCGCTGTAGTCACGAAGCTTTGGAGGCATACGGCTCCTTAGATCGCCTTACCGCAGCATCCTAGGGCGAGGTCTGAAATGTGGTCTTACGTCGGCTCTTGTGTGAACCTCCCCGGGTTTCACGCAGGTGGTGTGCCCCGGGTATTGCGTCGTCGGGATAGTTGAATCTCGGGTATGTCGACCATGAGGAGGTCATCATGCCGAGGGGTTATCGGGCTGAGTTCCGTCGCAGGGTTCTGGATCTGGTTGAGGCGGGCAGACCGGTCGCTGAGGTTGCTCAGCAGCTGGGTGTGACGGGTCAGTCGATCTACATCTGGCGCAAATCAGGATCTGGTGGATCGGGGGCTGCGACCCGGGGTCACGACGTCGGAGTCTGTGGAGCTGGCCGAGGCCCGAAAGCGCATCCGCGAGCTCGAGACGGAGTTGGCGGTGACCAGGCGGGCCTTTGATCTGCTCAAGGAGCAGACCGACCCAAAAGGCGTTTCGAGGTCGTCGCCGCGGTAGTGGGCGACGGCTATTGCGTCGTGGTCGCCTGCCGGGTGGTGGGTGTGTCGGTGTCGGGCTACTACTGCTGGCGGCGCCGGCCGCCGTCGGCGCGTTCGGTGCGTCATGGGTTGCTGCTAGATGTCATCGCCGAGATACATCAGGCCTCTGGGCGCACCTACCGGGCGCGGCGCATCGGTGCCGAGCTGGTGCACGGACGTGGCCTGCAGGTGGCGCGCTGCACTGTGGAGCTCATCATGGGACGCGACGCACTGGCCGGGCTGGCGGGCCGGCACCGGTATCGCAAGGTGCCGCGCCTGCCCACCGCTGCGGACCTGGTTGATCGGCGGTTCCGCCGTGACGGGCCCGACCAGCTGTGGGTGTCTGACATCGAGTGCCACGAGGCGCTCCCGAACCCGGCGGTGGTGAAGGGACACCGCCTCCCGTTCGTGGCAGTGGACGGGTGGAAGCTGAGGGCAGCCTGGGCTGGGGAACGTCGGGGAAGGTGGAAGCGGCCCTGACAACGACGGGACGGATCGGCATTGTCAGAGGGTCCGGGTCCGGCTAGCGAGACAGATAGGTGTACGTGAGGAACCAGCGGCTGAACGCCTCTCAAGAGCAGACCACCAGCTTGAAC
>JAJDZO010000101.1 GCA_022824605.1 Acidimicrobiia bacterium | reverse complement strand
CGCTGCCCACCCAGGTCGAGCCCGCCTTCTACGACGCCCAGATGCCGATCCTGTACCCCGGCTCGACGCAGGAGGTACTCGATCTCGGACTCCACGGCATCGCGCTGTCTCGGTACTCCGGCCTGTGGGCCGCGTTCAAGGTGGTGACCACCGTCGCAGACGGGTTCGGCATCGCCGAAGTGGCCCCCGACCGGATCAACCCGGTGTACCCCGAACTGGAGATCGACGGCCGGCGGTGGCACCACATCCAACGGCCCGGCCTGGTGACACCGCTGAGCCTCGAACAGGAGAAGGACATCGCCTACGGCCGCTTGCAGGCAGCAGTGGCCTACGCCGCCGCCAACCGCCTCAACGAGATCGGCGGCGCCGTCGACACAGCCCGCCTAGGAATAGTGGCCGGCGGGCGGACCTTCGCCGAACTGCGCCAGGCCCTCGGCGACCTCGGCCTCGACGACGAGGCGCTGCGCCACTTCGGGATCCGGCTGCTGCGGCTGGGAATGGTGTGGCCGGTGGAACCCGAGATCGTGCGCCGCTTCGCCGCCGGACTCGACGAGATCCTCGTGCTGGACGAGAAGCGGGCCTTCATCGAGTTGTTCGTGCGAGACATCCTCTACGGCCGCGCCGACGCGCCCCGGGTGGTGGGCAAGACCGACGAGCAGGGCCGCAGGCTGGTACCCGCCGACGGCGAACTCGATGCCGACCGGATCGCGGCGGTGGTAGCCGACCGGCTCCGCTCGGGAGTGCTCGGAGGCGACATGGGCACCCTGCCGGTGACCGTCGAAGCCCGGCTGGCCCTGATCGAGGCGGCTTCGAGGGCGGGCGCGGCAGAGGTGGCCAGAGCGCCGTACTGGTGCAGCGGCTGCCCCCACAACCGCTCCACCGAGGCTCCCGAAGGGTCGTTCGTCGGCGCCGGAGTGGGCTGTCACGCCATGGCTCTGTGGATCGACGACCGGGCCCAGATCGTTCACCAGATGGGAGGCGAGGGCGCCACCTGGATCGGCCGGGCGCCGTTCACCGACCGGTCCCACATATTCCAGAACGTCGGCGACGGCACGTTCTTCCATTCGGCCAGCCTGGCGGTGCGAGCCGCGGTGGCTGCCGGCATCGACATCACCTACAAGATCCTCTACAACGGCGCAGTCGCCATGACGGGAGGCCAGGACGTGGCCGGCGTCATCGGCGTGGCCGAACTCACCCAGGCGATGGCCGCGGAGGGAGTGAGCCGCACCATCGTGTGCAGCGAGGACCCCGACCGCCACCACGGCGGCGCTCCGCTGGCGAAGGGCGCCGAGGTTTGGGGCCGCGACCGCCTCGACGAAGCCCAACGCCTGCTGCGCGACACACCCGGGGTGACGGTGCTGATCTACGACCAGCAGTGCGCGGCCGAGAAGCGCCGCGAGCGCAAGCGGGGTCTGCGCCCCACGCCCACCAAGCGCATCTTCATCAACGAGGCGGTGTGCGAGGGATGCGGAGACTGCGGGGCCAAGAGCCACTGCCTTTCGGTGCAGCCCATCGACACCGAATTGGGCACCAAGACCCGCATACATCAGTCCTCCTGCAACTTCGACTACACCTGCATCGAGGGCGACTGCCCGTCGTTCATCGAAGTCAAGACCCGGCCATCCAAGGCCCGAGCCGACACGACGGGTTCGACAGCCACGCAGCAGGGCGCCGCGGAAGCGGCGGTCGCACCTCCAGCCGACATCGCCGAGCCGCAACGGCCCGTGCCCGGCCCCGAGGGGTATGCGGTGTTCATGGCGGGCGTGGGCGGCACCGGGGTGGTCACCGTCAGCCAGGTCCTGGCCACCGCGGCCGTTCTCGACGGCCTCGGCGTCATGGGGCTCGACCAGACAGGGCTCAGCCAGAAGGGCGGCCCGGTCGTCTCGCATCTCCGCTTCTTCGACGGCGAGGCCTCCGGCGCCAACCTGATCGGTGCGGGCGGCGCCGACTGCTACCTGGGCCTGGATCTGCTGGTGGCGGCCGACCCCAAGAACTTGGCCAAATGCGACCGCGAGCGCACCCTGGCGGTGGTGTCGACCAGCAAGCTGCCCACCGGAGACATGGTGGCGCACACCGACCAGACCTATCCCGACATCGAACCGCTTCTCGCCGCCATCGACACGGCCACCAGGACGGGAGCCGGAGTCCACCTCGACGCCGACCGGATGGCCGACGCCCTGCTGGGCACAGCCATGCCTGCCAACGTGCTGGCCCTGGGCGCCGCCTACCAGGCGGGAGCGATCCCGGTGTCGGCGGCATCCATAGAGCGGGCCATTGAACTCAACGCAGTGGCGGTGGGAACCAACCTGGCCGCGTTCCGGTGGGGCCGGGTGTACGGCCGCGACGGCATCGACGGCCTGGTCGGCTTGACCGGCAAGGTCGGTGCGGCAGCCGTGGCCGCCATGGCCCCCGCAGACGGGCCGGAGACCGCGACGGCTGCACCCGGACTGGGCCTGGATGCGGCTCCAGACAGAGCCAAGGCCGCTGCCCGGGCGCTGGTGCAGAACTCGGGGCTGCCCGCTTTGGGCGAGCAGAGCGGCTCGACCCTCGCCGAGACCGTGCAGCGGCGGGCGGCCGACCTGGTCGACTACCAGTCGACGGCGCTGGCGGCCGAGTACGTGGACTTCGTGGATGCCGCATCAGCCCGAGAGCGCGAGGTGATGGGCGACCGGACCGAACTGGCCGAAGCGGTGGCCCGACATCTGTACAAGCTGACCGCCTACAAGGACGAGTACGAGGTGGCCAGGCTGCATCTCCTCCCAGGCCTGCGTGACGCCATCGGAGACGCAGTGGGCGGTCACACCGGCTACCGCATCCTGTTGCATCCACCGATGCTTCGAGCCCTGGGGCTCAAACGCAAGATCTCGCTGGGACCGTTCCAGCAACCGGCTCTGAGGCTGTTGAAGGCCATGCGCCGGCTGCGGGGCACACCGCTTGACCTGTTCGGCTACGCCAAGGTCCGCCGCATCGAACGCGAACTGATCGCGCAGTACCGCACACTCATGGAAGCCGAACTCGACGGCTTGACGCCCAGCACCTACGAGCGGGCCGTGAAGCTGGCGGCCCTCCCCGATGTGATCCGGGGCTATGAGGACGTGAAGCTGGCCGGCGTCGGACGTTTCCGCGAGCAGGTGAAGTCGCTGCGCAGTCCGGAATCCACACCGGTGGCGCTCACCGCCAAGCCGACGAGCTAGAGGCCGAGCGAATAGGCGAGCGAGCGCCCTCCTAGAGCTTGAACGCCTCGATGCGGTAGGGGTCCGAGGCCTCCCGCGAGCGGCCGGCGGGCAACCGCGCTCGCAACGAGACAGGCGGATGGACCCGGGCGGGAGCTACCCCGCGTCCGGGTCCTCGACTGGAACTTCAGGAATCCCTTCCTGGTCCTGTGGTCCGGCTAGTTCGGACTCGATGGCGCGCTCAAGCGCGGTGTGCCATGCGGGCAGCGTCTGTCCGAACTCGTTGCCCTGCTCGCGCAGGCGGTCCACCGACTCCTTGGTGATAACCGAGGGGTGGATGGTGATCTGTGTCGCCTCTGCGAACAGGCCGACATCGGGCGAGAACGGCGTGCCGTGAGCGAAGAGCAGCGCCGTGATCGCGTGGTAGCCCTGTTCCAGAGCATGCGACCACAACACGAAATCGAGTCCTTCGGTGGCCAGCAACGCCATCGGCCGCGGGAAGTCTGCAGACACTGCGCTCAACACGACATCAGGGTGCGCCTCGCTGAGCGCGGTCGACATCGCGTAGGCGGTGTTGGCGTTCAACGCGATCGCGCCGCCGACCTCGTCGGTCACCGCGGCTGCGATAGTGGCGGGAACGTCGTCGCTGGCGTCGACGCGTAGGCGAATGACATCGCCACCGTCATAGGACTCCTCCAGCGAGTCGCAGCGCTGCTCAAGACCCCGGTTGGTCGGCTCATGCACGATGCAGAGCAGATCTCCGCTCGTATCGCGTTTCGTGAACTCCGCAGCCGCGATCCGTCCGACCTCGCTCTCATCCAGCGCGACGTGGGCCACCGAACCCGCAGCCGTCGCCTGGTCCGAACCAGAATTGAATGTCAGCAGCCGCACACCCGCTTCGCTGGCCCGCTCCAACGCAGGCAACAACGCCTCAGAATCAGCGAGCGTCGTCGCGATCGCCGCCGCTCCATCCGCCACGCAACCATCGATACCGGCGGCCTGATCCGTTCCGACCTCATACATCTCCGCGCGCACGTTGATGTGATTCCACACCGACGCGTCGGCGACCCCGCTGTAGACCTGATACCAGAAGAAATCGCCCGGATTGCCGTGAGTGATCACACAGAACAGCGTCTCATCGTCGAAGGGACGGCCACCCGTCGGCAAGCCGATGATCTGGAAGGGGCCAACACTCACCACCGACTCAGTCGCCTCAGTCGTCACGACCGTACCGTCGGTGATTGAGCCCGTGATCGGATTCGCCTGACTCTCCTCAACCGTAGTCGTGTCAACAACATCACCGGCATCACCACCGGCATCATCATCGACAGCCGGCGCGTCCAGCGCCGACGCCTCGATCATCAGCGGGCTGCTATAGAGCCACCGGCCGCGCTCGGCGTCCGCCGGCACGAAGCGCAGATCCGGCCTCTCAATCGCACCCCACTCGCGAGCAGCCGAACCGTCTGCGCCATCGGCGGCAGGTGTGCGCTGCTGAAGACCAACCTCCACCCGCCCGTCGTCGAGCACGCGGGCCGCGACCCGCACCTCCGCCGAACCGCCAACCGTCGCCCAAACCACACCGGTCGTGACCGAGCCGATGACGAGCCCGATCGCAAGCCCGACTAGGAGATTAAAGGTACGTGGTCGCTGAGGCCGTGCATTCATGGCGGCTATCCCTTCGATATCGGTTTACTTACACTCGTGGCGCTGCTCCGCGGCATTGGCGCGTGCGCTATAGAACAGGCCGTACCGCGAGATGATCTGGAATCCACCGCAGAATATCCTGGTCCTAATGTTGTGTCCGAAATACTCGCTCGTGTTCGACTCGTACAAGTACTTGTATTCGCCGTCCCTGTGCTCATAGAGGAAGTACTCGCTCACGTTACCCAGGTCGCTATCGGTGTCCCAGCCCCATGGCAGGTGCGCGCGGTCCCAGAGCAACTGCCCCAAATACTCGCCCGGCCAGTGGCCTCCCCCTCGATTACGAATTCTGAAGTTACGAACGTTCGGCAATTTCGGCGTTTTGAACACGGTCTGCGACCGCTTGCCGACCTGTTCCGCTTCGTCAAGAATCCGATGGTAGAAGGCCTGGATCGCGTAGTTGAACTTGTTGCCTGGGAGGCGTTCATGCCATGCCGTGCCGGAGAGCGGATCCTTGAGGCTGCGGTCGGTCGGAGCAGGGTGCGGAGGTTCGGGGTTGAACCAGACACGCTCAGGATCTGGACCATCGATCCATCGCTGCAGCACGAAACCAGCCAGTTTCCAGCCTGGTGGCGTCGAGGCTGCCTCGTCGAACTCCCAGGTCAACTGCACGCCGTCGGAGTGCGCCGCAGCCGTCAACGTCGGCGCGGGGTACGTGGTGGCGACATCCAGTGGCGACGTCGGCGCGTCCACTGTGAGGAGAGCGACGGTCTGCTTGCCCTTCTCAGACATGTCGCCGATCACTCGCTCATAGACCGGCGTGACTGCGTAGAGGTACTCGAAGCCTGCGAGCCAAGCATCGACGGTCAGGTGACTCAGCGGATCGGTGAAGCTGCGAACGTCCGCGTCCTGGTCGGCGAATTGCAACTCGACCGTCCCGAGTTCGGTGCTGTACCGGGCGACCTCGAACTTGACGAGCTTCCAGCCTTCTGGCGTCACCGATTCGGCGTCGATCACCCAGTCGATCTGAGCAACGGGGTGCTGCTGCGCCACGGTCAATGAGGCCGCAGGCGCATTGA
>JAJDZO010000170.1 GCA_022824605.1 Acidimicrobiia bacterium | reverse complement strand
CCCACTCGATCTCGGGGCCTTGAGCGGTCACCGCCACCGTGTCGCTGGGCTCGGGCTCGGGCGCGGCCGTGGTGGTGGCCGTGGCGTCATCGGAACCGCCGGCGGCCGGGGCCGGAGCTTCCTCGTCGTCGCCGCAAGCGGCGATGATCGCGGCTGTGGCCGCGAATCCCGCCACCCCCAGTCCGCCCTTGATGAAGCCTCTGCGAGCGAGGCTCGACGAACTCAGGTCGTCGGCTCCGCTCTCAGCCGTAGCGGTGTCGCTGCCTGCCGTGTCGGCTTGGTTGTTCACTTGAATCCCTCCGTTGGACGTTGTCAGAAACTGCTGTGGACGGTCCCGGAACGAGTCCCGGGAATGAGGACACTACCCAGGGCTTCTGCTCCGCGCCAGAGAACACGCGGCGACGCCGCACGACGGCGTCAACCGAAGCGGAACGTGTCGATCGAGGTGTAGGTGATGGCTGGGAACGCGGCCAGGATGATGAGCGCCAGCGCTTGCAGACCCATGAAAGGGAAGGCGCCCTTGTGGATGTCGGCCGTCTTCACCTCCGGCGGAGCCACGCTCTGCAGGTAGAACAGCGAGAACCCGACCGGCGGCGAGATGAACGCCATGTTGAGGTTGACCGCCATCAGCACCGCGAACCAGATCTTCTCGTCGGGGGTGAAGCCCAGGAAGTCCATGGCCGGCACGAAGATGGGCACCACGATGAAGGTGATCTCGATGAACTCCAGGTTGATGCCCAGCAGGAACACCGCGATCATCGCCACGATCACGAACCCCCACTTGCCGCCACCGATCGCCGACAGCCACTCAGAGGTCTGGTCGGCGCCGCCCAGACGTTGGAACACCAGGCTGAAGAAGGTCGAGCAGAACAGCAGCGTCATCACCAGCACCACCACGTTCGAGGTGGACCGGGCCGCGTCCTTGACGGCCTGCCAGTTGAGCCGCCAGCCGGACCGCGTGATGTGGGCGGCCCCCTCAGCGATCAACAGACGGTCGAACAGGTAGTTCAGCCCGGTCAACAACAGCGCACCGAACACGCCGACGGCACCCGACTCCGACGGGGTGGCGATCCCCTGGAAGATCGAGACCAGCACCCCGAGGATCAGCACCAGCGTGGGCACGATGGCGATGAGCAGTTCCGCGGCCAGCATCCGGGTGCGCCACAGCACCGACAAGGTCACCACCAGAGTCAGCCCACCCGCTATCAGCGACGCCCGCGGGCTTGCCAGCAGCATCACCGCGGCCACCATCGCGGCCAAGATCACCGCGATGACCACCTTGGTCCGCTTTGAAGGGTCCCCGGCCAGGGTGCGCTGCTCCACCGGCATGGCCGGGCCCAGCTCGGGCTTCAGCCACGACATGATCAGCACATAGGCCACATAGAGCCCGCTGAGCAGCAGACCGGGAAGCAGCGCGCCCGCGAACAGGCCCAGAATGCCCACGCCCAGCTGCTGGGCCAGCAGGATCAGCACGAGGCTGGGCGGCAACAGCTGCGCCAAGGTTCCCGAAGCGATGATCGCGCCGGTGGAGAGCTTGTTGTCGTAGCCGAGGCGCACCATGGCCGGCAGCGACAGCAGGCCCATCACGATGACGGTGGCGGCCACCACACCGGTCGCCGCGGCCAGCAGCGTGCCCACGATCACCACCGCGGCGGCGACGCCGCCGCGCAGGCGTCCCATGAGCATCCCGAAGGCGTTCAGGAGCCGCTCGGCCATTCCCGACCGTTCCAGGATCGCCCCCATCAACACGAACAACGGCACTGCCAGCAGCGTCGGGTCGCTGATCGCTCCGAACCAGCGGCCGGGCAGCGCGCTGAGCGCATTCGAGTCGAACGCGCCGATGGCGTCGCCCACGAACGCGAACGCGATCGCGGTGCAGGCGAACGAGAAGGCGACGTTGTAGCCCGACAGGATGACGAGCATGAACACCGCGAACATGGTCAGAGCCAGGAACACCCCGGCGTCCACACCGAGGATGGTCTCAAGGGCGAACACGGCGATCATGGCTCGACGAGACCGTGGCCCTACTCGATGCGCTGGGGTGCGTCGCGCCCGACGACCGCCCCGTAGTCGGGCCGTCCGACCAGCACGAAGCCGGTCTTGATCACCTCAGCCAGCAGCTGCAGGCCGAACAACGCGAAACCCACCAGCAGGAACGCCTTGATCGGTCCCACCGGCAGGCCGCCCGCGTCCACGGCCTGCTCCCAGCTGTTCCACACCCGCCAGCCCTCGGGCCACTCGCCGCTGCCGGCCTTGCGCCCGAGCGACGACGCCACATAGCTCTGCAGGATGCGGACACTCATGAACACGAAGGGCAGCAGCAGCACGGTGTGCATGGCGAAGTCGAGGGCTGCTTTGGTGCGGGCCGAGAAGTTGGCCCACCAGAAATCGATGCGAGGGTTCACCCCGTCGCGCACGCCGACGTTGATGGCCACCAGGAACATCAGCCCGAAGGACTGCCACGCCAGGCTGACCACCTCGCCGATGAGGATGTCCTGATCGACGTACTCGTTGCTGTAGCGGGTGATCACGTTGAAGAACTGCAGCGCGAACACCGCCCAGGCCAGGAACATCGTGATCCGCAGGGTGACCGTCGGGATGGCCTCGATCCAGATTCGCAGCCGGTTCAGGCCGGTGTGCCACCTCGACATGGCCACCGCCAAGGCCAGCACGATCCACCACCACCATGTGAAGTTGCCCACCAGGTAGTCGGTGTCGGTGAACAGGTGGGCGACCAGGGCAGCCGCCAGCGATGCCAGCGCCACCCAGCCGATCGGGTGCAGGCGGGCCGTTCGTGTCGCCGCGGGCTCTGATTCCGAAACCGTCGGCAACGACATGGCCCGCCACCGTAGTTCTCGCCGCTGGGCCGCCGCTAGCACGGTGTACCCGCGCCGTGCGGGCTACAGATCAGCGCCGGACCGCCCGCAGGCCGGGTTTGAGCGGACTTGTGCGGCACCGGCAGCCTAGATTCGACCGCGTGAAGAGGATTCGGCCAGTCCCAAGAGGCCGAGCGAATAGGCGAGCCAACCCGGCGCATACGGGCGAGGCCGTGGCCCGAGCGGCCCGTGAGCGCAGCGAACAAGAGCGGGAGTCCCCCCATCACGATGCGACGGGTCTGCACCTGTCCGCGCTGCCTCCAAGCGAGGCCGACGTCATCGATGTGCTGCGCGGCGTCGATGACCCCGAGTATCCCGGTGTCAGCGTGGTCGACATGGGCATGATCGCCGGCGTGGCGGTGCGCGACGGTCAGGTGACGGTGGATCTGATCACCACCTTCAGCGGCTGTCCCGCCCTGGAAGTCATCTCATCGGACATCGTCGCCGCAGTCGCCGCGCTGCCAGGAGTCGCCGATGTGGCGGTGCGGCGCAGCGCCGAGGACTGGGACACCTCGAGGCTGAGCGAGCAGGCCCGGGCCGTGATGGCAGCCGACTTCACGGTTGCCGTCGCGGTGCCCGGCAGACCGGCTGAATGCCCGCGCTGCGGTGCGGCCGCTCTGGTGGAGCAGTCGCCGTTCGGACCGGCCCGCTGCCGGGCCGTGCACCGCTGCGGTGCCTGCAGCGAAGTGGTGGAGGTACTGCGAGCGTGAACGGCCGCGGCCGCTGCACCACACGCAATACCGGAATCACCTGCGGCGCAGCGGCTGCGGCGTTACTGGCGTGAGCGGCTCGGGCCGCAGTTGCGGCACTTGGCGGTCCAGCCCGCCGGGGTGACCGAGGTGGCCAGCCACGCTCCGCACCGCCCGCAGTAGCGGGGCGGATCCAGCTGCGGCAGGCAGCCGGAACAGTCCCGTCGACCGCAGCCGCGACAGTGCGGCCCCGCCAGGGCCGAGCCGCGGCTGTTGGTCACACCGCGGCGGACAGGGTGCCGATCGGCATGCGCAGGTCGGCCAGCATGTCCAGATCCTGCTGGGGCGAGCGGCCCAGAGTGGTGAGGTAGTTGCCCACGATCAAGGCGTTGATCCCTGATGTCATGCCCATGGCCTGAAGATCGCGCAGGGTGATCTCGCGACCGCCGGCGTAACGCAGGATCACCGACGGCAGCGCCAGCCGGAACAATGCGATCCAGCGGATGGCCTCCAGGGCCCCCACCGGCTTGCGGATCTGCAGCGGCGTGCCCGGTCGGGGGTTCAGGAAGTTGATGGGAACCTCGCAGGGTTCCACCGCCCGGATCTCCTCGATCAGTTCCAGTCGCTGCTCGACGGTCTCGCCCATGCCCAGCAGCACACCACAGCACAGCTCCATGCCCGCCTCGGTCACATATGTGCATGTGTCCACCCGCTCGTCGAAGCTGTGGGTGGTCACCACCTGGCCGAAGAAAGACCGGCTCGTCTCGAGGTTGTGGTTGTAGCGGTGCACCCCGGCGGCGGCCAGCTCCAGAGCCTGGTCGCGGGTGAGGATGCCGGCGCTCACCGCCACGTTCAGGCCGGTCTCGGCCGACACCAGCGCGGTCAGCTCGATGAGCCTGTCCATGGTGCGGCGGTCGGGGCCTCGCACGGCCAGCACCATGCAGAACTCGCTGGCCCCCAGCGCCTCGGTCTCGCGGGCCGCGGCCAGGACCTCTTCGGTGTCGAGGAACGGCGTGGCCTTGACCTGCGTGTCGAACGCGGCCGACTGGCTGCAGAAGTGGCAGTCCTCGGCGCACCCCCCGGTCTTGGCCGACAGGATGCCCTCTACCTCCACGACCGGTCCGGCCCACGCCAGTCGAACCTCATGGGCCAGCGCGGCGAGCGACGGCACCGCCGAGTCGTCGACCGCGGCCAGTCCGGCCAGTTCGTCGCCGGTGAGTTGGCGGCGCTCGTCGAGCAGCGCAACCGACGCGCCAGCTATGGCAGTCCCGGACACGTCGCCGATTCTAAGAGCATCCGCATAGGACGGATTCGCGGGCCCCGGCGATCGGCTCGCACGCGGACGATGGGGCCGGTTCAGTCGGCGGTGGTTGCGTCCAGGGCCGTGCCGCCGAGGTACGCGGCGATCACGTTGGGATCGCGCTGCACCTCGGCCGGGGTGCCCTCAGAGATCTTGCGTCCGAAATCGAGGACCATCACCCGGTCGGCGATGTCCATCACCAGGCCCATGTCGTGCTCCACCATCAGCAAGGTGATGCCGAGCTCGCGGCGGATGTCGAGGATGAAGCGGGCCATGTCCTCGGTCTCCTCGAGGTTCATTCCCGCAACGGGCTCATCGAGCATCAACAGCTCGGGCTCCATGGCCAGCGCCCGGCCCAGCTCCACCCGCTTCTGCACGCCGTAGGGCAGCAGCGCCACCGGATGCTTGCGCCAGCCCTCGATCTCGAGGAAGTCGATGATGTCCTCCACCCTGCGCCGGTTCTCGAGCTCCTCCCGCTTGGCTTTGCCCACCCACAGCGCGCCGGCGAGGAACGAACCGCTCATGCGGATGTGGCGTCCGGTCAACAGGTTGTCGAGCACGGTCATGTGGGAGAACAGCTCGATGTTCTGGAACGTCCGGGCCACCCCGGCCTGCGCCACCCGATCGGGGCGGGTGCCCATGATCGAGGCGCCCTTCCAGCGGATGTCGCCCGACTGGGGCCGGTACACCTGCGAGATCGAGTTGAAGATCGAGGTCTTGCCGGCCCCGTTCGGTCCGATGATGGCGAACAGTTCACCTTCACGAATCTCGAACGACACCGAGTCGATGGCTGTGACCCCGCCGAAACGCAGTGAGATCGAGTCCACCTCCAACAGGGCGCCCGCCGACTCCGGCGGCGAATCCATGTCAGTCGCCGAGGTCATGACAGCCAACGCTTGCGGCGCTTGTAATGCTTCACGTCACGGAACGACTTGCGGTCGCCCTCGGCGTGGAGGCCCAGGTAGAACTCCCGCACGTCCTCGTCGGCCAGCAGCTTGCGGGGCTCGCCGTCCATAACGACCTTGCCCGATTCCATGACGTAGCCGTAATGGGCGATCGACAGGGCCATCACCGCGTTCTGTTCGATCAACAGCACGCTGGTGCCCTGCGCGTTGATGTCGGTGATGATGTCTCGAATCTGCTGGATGAGCATCGGGGCGAGGCCCAGGGACGGCTCGTCGAGGATCAGCAGCTTCGGGTCGGCCATCAGAGCCCGGCCGATGGCCAGCATCTGCTGCTCACCGCCCGACAGATAGCCGGCCGTGTGGCGCCGGCGGCCCTGCAGCAGCGGGAACAGCTCCATCACCCGCTCGTATGCTTCGCTGTTGGCTTTGCGGTCCTTCACGGTGAACGCCCCGGCGTTGAGGTTCTCGTCCACCGACAGCTCCGCGAAGATCCGCCGGCCCTCCATCACCTGCGTGATGCCGGCCTCGACGATGCGCGACGGCTTGAAGTTGGAGATGTCGGTGCCGTTCCACACCACAGAGCCCTTGGTGATGTCGCCCTCATGCACGTCGAGCAGCCCGGTGACGGCTCGCACCGCAGTCGTCTTGCCCGCACCGTTGGCCCCCAGCAGGGCCACGATGGCGCCGTCGGGCACCTCGATGGACAGGCCGCGCAGCACGAGGACCACCTCGTTGTACACGACCTCAAGGTTGGAGACTTCAAGCATGGGCGTTCACCGCCACGAGGGCAGCGTCGTCGGGTCGGTCCCTCCGGTGGGGCGGCGCCGCGCACGGCCGCGCCGCCCCACCGGTGAGCGTCAATCGGCTAGGAAGCCACGAAGCAGGGCTCGTACTCCCAGTTCTGGGCCGTCTCAGAGGCGTAGGGGCCCCTGATCAGCCTGAAGCCGCTGTTGCCGGCCTCGTCCGACACGGTGGCGCCAGGCGTGTAGAGCGACTGGTCCACGTCGTAGAGGTAGGTCTCCCGCACGACGTTGTCGTTGGGGTTGCCCCGCCAGCTCTGATCCGGGGCCAGGCCCTTGAGGTCGGCGGTGACCGAGTTGGCCGCGGCCAGCACGCCGGCCCGGGTGAGGTTGCCGTTGCTGATGGCCGTGTCGAGGATCTGATGCACCGCGTAGCCCTGGATGAAGCTGATGATGTAGACGTCGTCGAAGGGCGCCTCAGGGCGGTACTCCCGCATCACGTCGATCACCTCCTGCATGCCCTCGGCTTCGCCCACACCCCACAGCACGGTGTAGGTGGAGTGGGTGTAGTACTGATCGGCGAGCGGGCCGACCGCGGTGTTGAGCAGCGCCGGGTTCCAGCTCGGCGAGCTGCCGGTCCATTGGCCGGTGAAGCCGGCCGCGACCGCTCCGCCCATCAATTCGGCGGTGTGGCCGGGATTGAGGGTGACCCACACCCAATCGGCGCCCGAGTTGGCGATGCCGGTGATGACCGGTGTCTGGTCGGCGCCGGGAATGACCGCGCCTTCGCCGTCGTAGACGATGTTGAGGCCCAGTGCCTCGGCCGCGACCTTCACGCCCCGGCCGCCGTCCTGGCCGTAGTCGCCGGGGAAGGTGGCGATGGCCACGTTCGGGCCGTAGGTCTCAGCCATGTGGGTGGTGGCGTTCATGGCCTCGATGCAGTAGTTGGTCTGCACCTCGAACAGGTTCTTGCCGATCGACGGGTCGGCCCAGCCCGAGTACCACGACAGCGGGATGGCGGCCATGTTGTCCTCGATGAGGCGCTGCGCGATGGCAGCCGAATGCGGCGACCCGGTGGATGTGCTGAACATCACCACACTCTCGGGACCGTCGCCCGCCATGATCTCGTAGTTCTCCACATGGGTGGGCACGTCGTAGGCGTTGTCGAGCACGACCGGCTCGATCGTCCAGCCCTGGATCCCGCCGTTGTCGTTGATCCACTCCCAGTAGGCCTCGTGGCCGTCGGTGATCTTGGTGGTGAGCGGCGCGAAGATGCCGGTCAGGTCGGTGTTGAGGCCGACTCTGATGATCTTGTTCTCCACGTCGACACCGAAGTCGTGAGCGATGGCGCCCTCGGCGGCGGCCAGGGCTTCCTGAGCTTCAGCCGCTTCGGCAGCAGCTGCTTCCGCATCGGCCGCAGCCGCATCGGCGGCCGCTTGGGCTGCATCAGCCTCCGCGGCAGCTGCATCGGCCTCGGCCTGAGCAGCCTCCAACTCGGCCTGGGCTTG
>JAJDZO010000222.1 GCA_022824605.1 Acidimicrobiia bacterium | reverse complement strand
GGACCAGAACGGCCAGCATCGCGAGGCCGAGAAGCTGAGCGTTGAGCTTGATGCCCGCATCGCCGCCCTCGACGACGAGGTCGCCCGGCGCACCAGCGACGGCGGGGTGCGCCGCGAGGCGCTGTGCTTCGGCCCCTATGTGGAGCCCGGAACCGAGGTCTACGCGGTGATGGGCCTCGAAGGCTGCGTCACCCGGCCCAGCGACCCCTAGCTGCGAGGTCCGATGCCCGCTCACCGCCTCGATGTGAAGGTCCGGTTCTACGAGCTCGACCCGTACGGGCATCTGAACCACTCCGCCTACATCCAGTTCTTCGAGACCGGTCGGGTGGAGCTGCTGGATCAGGTCGGCATGGACCTGGAGTCCTTCGCCGCCCGCGGCTACCGGTTCGTGGTCAATCGCATCCACACGTCGTTCGACCGCCCGGTGCATGCGGGCGACACCGTGACCGTCGAGACCGAGGTGGTGGAGCTGCGGCGGGCCTCGTCGACGTGGCGCCAGCGACTGGTGCGTGACGGCGAGGTGGTGGCCCGCCAGGAGTTGCGGGCCGCCATCACCGGCAACGACGGCAGGCCGGTGCGCGCCCCCGAGGACTTGGCGGAGGCCCTAGCCCCCTACTTCGCCCCGTAGAGCGGCACCCGCTCTATGATCGACCCGATGACGGCCGTCGATCTGCGCTCTGTGTCGTGCGTGGAGGACGTGTGGCAGGGACTGCGCGACAACGCCTACCTGCCCGACGAGGCGTTGGCCACCGCGGTGTACCTGGCGTTGCGCCTGCGCCGTCCGCTGCTGCTGGAGGGCGAGCCTGGGGTGGGCAAGACCGAGGTCGCCAAGGTGATCGCCGACTGGGGCGGCGGGCGCCTCATCCGGCTGCAGTGCTACGAGGGGATCGACGCCTCCCAGGCCGTGTACGAGTGGGACTACGCACGCCAGTTGATGCACCTTCGCACCATGGAGGCCACCGGACGAGCCCACGGCGCCGACGAGGCCGGCCTCGCCGACGAGCTGTACAGCGAGCGGTTCCTGGTGCGCCGTCCGCTGCTGGAGGCGATCGAGGCCGGCGACGGCCCGCCCGCGGTCCTGCTTGTGGACGAGGTCGACCGTTCCGACGACGAGTTCGAGGCCTTCCTGCTGGAGGTCCTGTCGGACTACTCGATAACCATCCCCGAGGTCGGCACGTTCGCGGCCGTCGATCCGCCGGTGGTGGTCATCACCTCCAACCGCACCCGCGACGTTCACGACGCCTTGAAGCGGCGCTGCCTGTATCACTGGGTCGCCCATCCTGGCGCCGCTCGTGAGGCTGAGATCATCCGGCTGCGGGCGCCGGAGGTGGCCGAGACCCTGGCCCAGCAGGTGGCTCACGCCGCGGCCGCCATCCGCGACGTGGGCCTCTACAAGCCGCCGGGTGTGGCCGAGACCATCGACTGGGCCCGCGCTCTGAGCCTTCTCGGAGGCGCCACCCTGGATGTGGCCAACGCCTCGGCTGCCCTGGGTGCGCTGCTCAAGTACCGAGAGGACCGCGACCGGGTGATCGAGCACGACTTGGCCGCCATCGTGTCGGAGGCGGCGGCCGCTCATTCCTCTGCGTCGTGACCGGGCCGTCTCGCGGTGCCGATCCGATCGATGTGGCGGTGGGGTTCGCGGGCGCGCTGCGTCGGGCCGGTCTGGAGGTGTCGCTGACCTCCACCCTGCTGTATGCGGAGGCGCTTTCGGTGTGCGATATCGCCAGCCGCGAGTCGCTGTACTGGGCGGGACGGTGCGCGCTGGTCCACCGCTTCGAGGATGTCGGCGCCTACGACGCGGTGTTCGGCGCCTACTGGCTGGGTTCGCCGCTGGGCACGGTCAACGCGGCAGCCGCGGTGAGCGTGCCGGTGATGTTGCAACTCGACGACGACGGCGCCGACGCAGCCGACGACGAGGAGGAGCCCGGCCGCGACTCCGACGTGATCACCGTTCGTTACAGCGCCACCGAGACGCTCGCCACCAAGGACTTCGCCGACTACAGCGACTCCGAGCTCGAGGAGGCCCGCCGGCTGATGGAGCGGTTGCGGTTCTGCGGCCCTACCCGGCCCAGCCGCCGCTTGGAGCCCACCCGGTCGTGCCGGGGCCGTCTCGACGTGCGCCGCACGGTGCGCACCGCCATGCGCTCGGAGGGCGAGCCCATGCGTATGCACCGCCGGGTCAGTGGACGCCGACCCCGGCGCCTGGTGCTGCTGCTGGACGTGTCGGGGTCGATGGAGCGCTACGCCCGGGCGCTGCTGCGCCTGGTTCACGCGGCGGTCGCGGGCCGCGGCCGGGTCGAGGCATTCGCGCTCGGCACCCGGCTGACTCGGCTCACCCGGGAGTTGTCGTCGCGTGATCCGGACCGGGCCCTGCGGGCCGCGTCCGACGCGGTGCCCGACTGGAGCGGCGGCACCCGGCTCGGTTCGGGACTGCGATCCTTCAACGACGAGTGGGGCTGCCGGGGCATGGCCCGCGGCGCGGTGGTGGTCATCCTCTCTGACGGCTGGGACCGCGGTGAGCCGTCGGAGATGTCCGAGCAGATGCAGCGCCTTCGCCGGG
>JAJDZO010000033.1 GCA_022824605.1 Acidimicrobiia bacterium | reverse complement strand
CGGCCTGATCATCGGCTTCGGCTTGGGCTGTCTCGGTCGCCGCGACCGCCTCTGATTCGGTGGCCGCTAGTGCTGCCGCAGCATCCTCGTCCGGCACCGCGGCGGCCATGGCGTCTTGCTCGGCCATTGGTTCTTCTGTGGCTATGGCTTCTCCTGTGGCTATGGCTTCTCCTGGGGCTATGGCGTCTTGCTCGGCCGTGAGTACTTCGGTAGCCATGGCTTCTCCCGCGGCCGTGGCTTCGTCGTGGTCCGTGGTCTCGGCCTCGGCGTCGTAAGGGGCGCCGTCGTCGGCTGCCGCCATCTCGGTACTGGTCGCGCTCTCGTCGGCGGACTCCGCTGCTGCTGCTGGGGCCTCTGCCGACGCGGTGTCGGCCGGCGCTGCAGCCAGTTGGGAGGCTGTGTCGGCCGTATCGTCGCCGCTTCGGCTCGCGATCAGGCCCGCGCTGACCACCGCGGCGAGCGCGACGACCGCGGCGGCCGCCGCGAGCAACCTCTGGTGCCGCTGAAAGATCGCAACAACCTCGCCCCGGCGTGGTTGGGCGGTCTCGTCGGGTGCGCCCGCGGGTTGCAGGCTCTCGGCGTCGGCGGCCGCCAGCGCAGCCGCGATCGTCTGATTGCGCTGCTCGGCCACTGCGGGTTCCACCGGTGCAGCCACCGCGTCACGAACCGCTCGCATCTGCTCGACCCGAGCCAGCAGAGCGTCGTCTCCGTCGACCTCGGCGACCTCGTCGGTGGTTGCCTCGCCGTCGAGATAGGCCGAGACCAGTTCGTCGCCGCGGAGCTGTTCGTCACTCATGGTTGATTGCCTCGCCGTGTTCGACGTTCCGCGGCCTCGTCGTGGTTCCCGACCCCCATGGCCTGCGCCAACCGGGCTCTGCCTCTGGCGATCCGGGATCTGACCGTTCCCGGCGGGATCTTCAGGATCGATCCGATCTCTGCATAGTCACAGCCAGCCACATCACGAAGCACGACCGGCGCCCGGTACTCCTCGGGCAGCTGGGCCAGCGCAACGTCAAGGTCGAGCCGGGCTATGACCGCGGGCGCGTCATCGGAGGCGGAGACACCGGCGAAGCGGTCGGTTGCGTCGATCACGGTGGGCTCTGGCCGCCGGCTGCGGCGCCGCAACTCGTCGAGCGCGGCGTTGGTGGCTACCCGGTAGGCCCAGGTGGAGAACTTCGACCGCCCGCTGAATCGGGGGAGCCCCCGGACGATGGCGATGAGGGCTTCCTGGGTGGCGTCGTGACCGTCGGCGTCGTTGCCGGCCAGGCGCCGACAGACGGCGTGTATCTGGTCGTGGTGGCGTCGCAGCAGCTCCTCGAGGGCATCGCGGTCTCCGTTCTGCGCGGCTCCGACCAGCTCGGCATCGTCGACGTGATCGCGAATCGAACCCCGCTCCTCACAAGCGCGCTTCAGCTGGTGGACGCTGCTATGGGGCGGGAACCTGGTAGGCCATGCCCAGCACGCCGGGGCCGGCGTGGGTTCCCACTACCGGGCCGACCTTCGACACACGGATCTCACCCGAGTGCACTTCTGCGAGCATCTCGCAGAAGCTGTCGACATCGGGGGCCTCGCCGTGCATCACAGACAGATGCTCCACCGGCGCAGCCGTCTGAACCGTGTCGCGCAACCATCCGAGAGCCTTGCGGCGGGTCCGCTGCTTGGCGGCCTCTTCGACGGTGCCGCTGGAGATGTCGACGATGGGCTTTATCGACAGCATCGAGCCGAGCAGGGCCTGCGCGCCGCCGATGCGCCCTCCCTTGCGGAGGTTGTCCAGGGTGTCGAGAGTGCCGAACACATGGGTTCTCGCCGATGAGTCGGCCACGAAAGCCTCGATGGTGTCAGCGTCGGCGCCGTCAGCGGCCAAGCGGGACGCCTGCAACACCATGGTGCCCAGCCCCGCAGTCACCGACCGGCTGTCCAACACCCGGATGTCGGCACTGTCACCGGCCTCGGCGATGGCGTCGGCTGCCTGCGCCGCGGATTGCATGGTCGCTGAGATCGCCGACGAGAGGCTGATGCACACAACCGCCTCGCAGCCGGCGTCCAGGTGCCGCCGGAAGGCCTGTTCGAAACGCCCGGGTGACGGTGCTGCGGTCTGCGGCAGCGCGTCTGCCGAAGCCATGCGCCGGTAGAAGTCCTCGACCGTGATCTGTTCACGGTCGACGAACTCGTCGGTTCCGAACCGGATGAACAGGGGCACGACCTCGACTCCGGTTCCTTGAAGTTCGTCGTCGTGCAGGTCGCAGGAGCTGTCGGTGACGATGCCAACGGTCATATCGGATCCTCGTGTCGTGATTTGTGGAAGGTCGGCTGCGACGCCACGGCGATTGGCGGCGGCGCGGCGACTCCTTCGAGGCGACCGTAGCACTGGCCAGGCAAGGTCGCGATGCGGTTGTGGCACGGCGTGGTCGGGTTGTGCGTGCTGGGCGGCGGTTATTTCAGGTCGCGATGCATCACGGCGAGACCTTCGGGTTCGACGGTGAAGCCGCATCGGTCATACAGGGCGAGGGCTCGCTGGTTGTCGGGTGGTGTGTTGACCAGCGCGGTCTGTGCGTCCCGCACACGCAGCCATGCCAGCGCATCGGCCACCAGCGCAGTGCCCAATCCCTGGCCCTGCCAGCCCGCGGCCACCGCGAGGCGTTGCAGGTAGCCAGTCGATCCCGCCTGGCCCGTGATGCTGTAGGCGGTCACGTCCGGGCTGCGAACCACCCGCCATCGACTGGCCGGAGTGGCGCGGCGGGCCTCCCCGAGACCGTCGGCGTCGATTCGCCAGAGCGGCCCGAAGGCCTCGGCATCCACCCGCAGAACACGGTCGGTGTCTCGGCGCCTGGCCCGTGCGATGCGTGCCCGGTGGGGCGCGAGGCGGGGCGAGGTCAAGAGATCCAGGCTCAGAACAATCAGGTCGAACTGGACGCTGAAACCGTCGGCGGTGAGCCGGTCGCGTATCAACGGGGCAACCGCACCCGTGATGACGGCCTGGTAGCCGAGGTTTTGGAGCCGCTCACGCGTCTCGGCCAGAACCGGTCGCGTGAGGGTGGGAGCTGCGGTCAGCGGCGCCAGATAGGCGACCTCCGGGTGTCCTTGCCGGGCTCCGACTCGAAATCGCGCCGAGCCGACCCTCAAAGAGGTCAACGCCACGAACTGGCAGGCCCCGCGGGCCCACAGCCGGCGAAGGGTGCTGGCATGCCGCGCCACGATACGTCGCCGTGAGCAACGCCAACAACGAGACGCACCGGCCGCCGCCGCGCGGTTGGCGCTCCGAATCGCTGCGGGGCAACGGGGTACGATCCGGGCTGTGCTGGTGATCACCGATGAGCGATTCCTTGATCATGACACCGGGTTCCGCCATCCCGAGCGCCCCGATCGCCTGAAAGCGGCCCTGGCGGGGGTGACCGCGCTCGACGCCGAACTGCTCGCCGACAGTTGTACTCCGAGACGGGCGGATCGATCCGAGCTGGAGCTGGTGCACAGCCCCGAGATGATCGACCGGGTAGCCCGTGTCGCGGCTCATGGCGGCGGTCGCCTCGATCCCGACACTGTCATGGGCACGGCCAGCTTCGACGCGGCACTCCTCGCGGCCGGAGCGGTTCTGTCGGCGGTTGAACAACTCGCACCGGATGAAGAGTCCGAGGCGGGCCAGGGCGCGGTCGGTTCGGCCAAGGGCGAGACCGAAGCGGGCCGGGGTGCGGTGACGGGAGAGACCGAGGCGGGCCGGGGTGTGGTCGGTCCGGCCAAGGGCGAGACGGAGGCGGGCCGGGGTGTGGGTGCTGTGGCGGATGACGAGACCGAGGCCTATTGCATCGTGCGGCCGCCGGGGCACCACGCCACGCCCTCGGCATCGATGGGTTTCTGCCTGTTCAACTCGGTGGCGGTGGCGGCGGCCGCGCTGGCCGCGACCGGTCAGCGCGTTGCGATAGTCGATGTGGACGCCCATCACGGCAACGGCACCCAGGACGTGTTCGTGCACCGTAACGACGTCCTCTATGCGTCGATCCACCAGGACCGGCTCTATCCCGGCACCGGCGCCCTCGAAGAGCGGGGGGCCGGACTCGGTGAAGGCTTCACCATCAATGTGCCCCTGCCTGCGGGCGCTACCGGCGATGTGGCTCGGGCTGCATTGGACGAGGTGATCATTCCGGCGGTGGAGCGGTTCGACCCCGACTGGCTGCTGATATCGGCGGGCTACGACGGCCACCGGGCCGATCCGCTCACCGGCTTGTGCTACTCGTCGTCGGACTACGGCGACTTCGTGCGTCGGTTGATGCCGCTGGCCCCGCGGACGGTTGCCGTGCTCGAAGGCGGCTACGACCTTGAGGCGACGAGCGCATCGTCGTACGCGGTGGCCGGGGCCTTGCTGGGCCTCGACCTGCGACCCGAGCCGGCCAGCCGATCCGGTCCGGGCATGGAGGTTGTGCGAGCGGCGGCCCACCTCACGGCCCGCCACACCGCGCCGTGAGCCCCGACGCTCACGAGGCGTTGTCGGTGGTGAGTGCCGAGGGTGGCGAGGTGTTGTCGGTGGTGAGTCCTGAGGCTCGTGAGGCGTTGTCGGTCGCGCAGGCGGCCACGGCGGGGTTGGCTCGGCTCTTCGACGCGGCCGGACATCGACTGTTCCTCGTGGGCGGAGTCGTGCGTGCCGCGGTGGCCGGTCGATTCTGTTCCGGAGCGGATCTCGACTGCACCACCGACGCGCCTCCGGCGACCGTGCGGCGCATCGTCGCCGACGCGGCCACCGCGGTGTGGACCCAGGGTGAGCGATTCGGCACCATCGGGTGCGTAGTGGACGGCCGGGCCTTCGAGATCACCACCCACCGCGCCGAACGGTACGCCGAACACTCCCGCAAGCCCGAGGTGGCGTTCTCCGACGATGTGGTCACCGACCTCGCCCGCCGCGACTTCACCGTCAACGCCATGGCCGTCGACACCGCGGACGGCCGCCTGATCGACCCGTACGGCGGACAAGACGACCTGGCCGCTGGAGTGCTGCGCACGCCGCTCGATCCCACCATCTCGTTCGGTGACGATCCCCTGCGCATGCTGCGAGCCGCTCGCTTCGTCGCCAGTCACGGGCTCGCGCCCGACAAAGCTCTCGTCGATGCGGTGCAGGCCATGGTCGATCGACTCGACATCGTCTCGGTGGAGCGCATCCGCGACGAACTCGAGAAACTGCTGCTGCTCGATGACCCCACCGAAGGCTTCGGCTTCCTGTACCGCACCGGCCTTATGGAGCGCGTGATCGCCGATCTGGCCCATCGCAACCCCGCAGAAGCCGCACGCGTCGTGGCGGCCGTGCCCGCTGAACCGGCCGCTCGTTGGGCGGCCCTCTTCGTTGGCGACACGCCCGAGGCCGCGACGTCGCGGTTGCGACGGCTGCGCTGCTCCAATGGGTTGGTCTTGTCGGTGATGGCGCTGCTGGCGGCTCGGGCTCGATTGGCGCACACCGCCGACAGCCCTTCCGACGTGCGCCGTTTCATCCACGACTGCCGGGTGCCGGTGGACGAAGCGCTCGCCTTCGCCGATGCGGTGACAATGGCGTTGGGCGAGCCGAAGGATCGGCTGGCCAGCTTCGCGGCCACCCTCGCGGAGATGCGAACAATCGAGAACGTCGACGACTTCGAGCTCGGCATCGACGGTCACGAAGTGATGGCCGAACTCGGTATCGGCCCCGGTCCCGAAGTCGGCCACGCACTAGCGTTCCTGCGAGATCAAGCCTTCGAGCACGGACCGTGCAGCAAGCCCGACGCGATGGAAGCCCTGCGGCGGTGGTGGGCCACGAACTACTGTGCCGAACCGTGAAGCCGAACCCGTTCAGCCTGGCCGCCGACGGCGACAGCGCCGGCAGCGCGGACGGATCGGGCGGCGCGACCGTCGACTACCGGCTGGCTCGGGCAGCCACGCTGAAGGCATGGAAGGCGGGTGAGCTGGGCCGCCACGAAGTCTGCGACGCCCAACGAGAACTGCAGCGCAACGCCGAGTTCTGTGGCCAACCCACCGGGTGCCGATGCCCGGTGTGCGCCACCGAGGACCTCGTCGAGGTCACCTACGTCTTCGGCTCGCGGTTGCCCAAGCACGGCCGCTGCGTCACGACCCGCGCCGAGATGCAGCGGCTGCAGCACCGGGTGAGCGTGTCGACCGGTTACGTCGTCGAGGTGTGCACGGCCTGCGGTTGGAACCATCTGGTGCGCCGCTACACGCTCGGCGGCAGACGCTCGGCCTGAGCTTTCTCAATGCAAGGGCCAAGTGTCGAGCCTGCGCCCTGCCGGTCTGACAAGTCCGCTTGCGCCCTTCCCGCGCCTGGCGATAGCCTGCGGGCACCGCTGGCAGCCGCCGCGCGCTGGACGGGAAAGGAGCATCCGATGGGCACGCTCTCCGCGCCCGCGATACGGGCACGCAAGGTTCGTGACGGCGCTGAACGGCTGGTGATGGTCACCGCCTACGATGCGCCGAGCGCCCGGGTGGTGAACGACGCGGGCGCCGACCTGATCCTCGTCGGCGACTCGTTGGCCATGGTCGTGCTCGGCTACGACGACACTCTGCAGGTGACGGTCAAGGACATGGCCCATCACGTCGCAGCCGTGGCCCGCACCAATCCCGCCGCCCACATCGTGGCCGACCTGCCATGGATGAGCTTTCACGTTTCGGCCTCCAAGACGGTCCAGAACGCGGCCAAGCTCATCCGGGCCGGCGCCCACTCGGTGAAGCTCGAGGGTGGCCGCAAGCGTCTACCGATGATCGAGCGCATCTGCGACGCCGAGATCCCGGTGATGGGCCACATCGGACTCACCCCGCAGTCCGTGCACGCCATGGGCGGCTTCAAGGTTCAGGGCCGCAAGGCTGAAGCGGCCCGCCGGCTGGTGCAGGCCGCCAAGTCGCTGGCCCACGCCGGCTGCTACGCGATCGTGCTGGAGGGCGTTCCGGTGCAGGTGGCCGAGATGGTCACCGATGCCGTGGAGGTTCCCACCATCGGCATCGGCGCCGGCCCGCACTGTGACGGCCAGGTGCTCGTGTACCACGACCTGCTGGGCTTCGAGCAGCGGCTTGCGCCCAAGTTCGTGCGCCGCTACGCGGATCTGCACAGCGAGGCAGCGGACGCGGTGCGGCGCTTCTCCGACGACGTGCGCTCCGCATCGTTCCCGACCCTGCAGGAGTCGTACCACCTGTCGGAGCCGGAACTGGCCGCGCTCGGAGCGGCCGGCTGCTGAGATCGGGGCCGGCCACGCCGGAATCCACAGCCCGAAGCGTGTGGGGAAGGCTCTGTGGATAGCTGGGGACGGCTCGCCGGCCGGTTGGTATGGCCCGGGCCGCCGATACCCTGCGGCCCGCAGCGTCACTGGTTCGGATTCTTCGGGTCGGGGCCGGTGTCGCTTCAACCACACAACAACCCTGCCCCGACGACGGGGCCCCGGCTCTGCCGGGTCCAGAGGGAGGTGCTTGCCCGTGACGCGGGCCTATGAACTGATGATCATCATCGATTCCGATGTCGGCACAGCCGAAGCGGACTCGGTGATCACCCGAGTTGCCGGCTTCGTCACTGACGAGGGCGCGACGATCGTGTCCACCGACAACTGGGGCCGGCGCAAGTTCGCCTACAAGATCAACCACAAGACCGAGGGCACGTACGTGGTCTGGGAGATCGTGACGGAAACGGCCGGTCTTCCCGACACCGAACGGCGGTTGCGGCTCGCGGACGACATCGTCCGCCACAAACTGTTCAGGCTTCCCGACGCCGAGGCCGAGCGCCGTGGTCTCTTCGGGGAGGCCGTGCCGGCCGCGGCCGGCTGAGATCCGGAGGTTTCCCAAATGGGATTCGACAACACCGTCACAGTCGTAGGCAACGTCACTCGGGACCCCGAGCTGCGCTTCGCCCAGTCGGGAATGGCCATCGCCCAGTTCGGGGTGGCCTGGAACCGCAGACGCCAGGATCAAGAGGACGAAGTGTCGTTCTTCGACGTCACCTGCTTCCGCCAGTTGGCCGAGAACGTCGCCGAGTCGATCCGCAAGGGTTCGCGGGTGGTGATCTACGGCACCCTGCAGCAGCGCAGCTGGGAGACCGACGGCGGCGACCGCCGCTCGAAGGTGGAGATACTGGCCGATGATGTGGCGCCCAGCCTGAAGTGGGCGACGGCCTCGGTCACCAAGAACGAGCGGTCCTCGGGCGGCGACTACGGCCGGGGCGGGTCCCGCGGCGGCGGTTTCCGGGGCGACAACGCGTCGAGGTCTGCGCCGAACCGCGGCGGTGGCGGTTCACCCGGTCGTGCCGACACCGACGACGAGCCGTTCTAGGCCGCTGAGCACCTAGGAGAGGAGACGGGCGTGCCCAAGAGCAAGGTGCGGGGAAAGAACCGCGACAACAATCGCCGTGCGAAGAAGAAGGTGAGCTTCCTCACCACTGAGCAGATCACCTACGTCGATTGGAAGAACGAGAAGCTGCTGCGCAAGTTCATGTCCGAGCGGGCCAAGATCCGGGCGCGGCGTGTGACCGGCAACAACGCCCAGCAGCAGAAGCTCGTCGCCGACGCCATCAAGCTGGCCCGTGAGATGGCGTTGGTCCCCTACGCCAACCGGGTCACGACCCAGCGCCAGAACAAGGACCGCGACGGCCGCGGCCGGGCGGCCGGTCCGGTGCCGCGCCCCTCCACGCCGCCGCCTGCGGGCACCACGCCGGAGGAGTCGGATCATGATGGCGCAGAACACGGGGAGCTCGTCGATGCGATGGCCGCCGAGGCGGCCGAGGCTCAGCCATGAAAGTCGTGCTGCGCGCCGATGTGGACGGACTCGGCCGCAAGGGAGACATCTGCGAGGTCGCCGCGGGCTACGCACGCAACTACCTGGTTCCCAAGGGCCTGGCTCTGCAGTCGTCTGTGGGCGCGGAGCGCCAAGCCGAAGCGATGCGCCGCAGCGCGGCATTGCGCCGCGCCGCCGACCGCGCCGACGCCACCGAGATAGCGGTGCGGTTGGCGCCGGTGGTTCTGGAGGTGTCGGCCCGGGCCGCCGAGAGCGGTCACTTGTACGGTTCGGTCGGAGCGGACGATCTCGTGGCCGCGGTGAACGCCCAGGTGGGAGCGGTGATCGACCCCAAGGCGGTGGTTCTGGAGGCGCCCATAAGAGAGACGGGCGCCCACACCGTGTTGTTCCGGCTGCACGCCGACGTCGAGGTGCCGGTCACCGTCGAGGTGACCGCCCAGGACTGATCCCGGGGCTGCTCCGCCCACAGCCCATCCACATCGCGGGCCGAACATCCCCCTGAATCCCCGGCGAAGACTCCGAAATCCGCAGGGTTATCCCCGCTGACCGGCGTTGGCTGTCACACCCCCCGCGTACCTTCGGGGCGACATCTCGGCGCGTGAGGTTGTGGGGAACTATGGACGGCATCAACTCGTGAGCGTCACCGACAGCGCGCAATGGACCGGCGCGGGTGCGGCCTCCACCGGCGAGCGGCGCGACCCACGGGTTCCGCCTCACAACCTGGTGGCTGAGGAGTCCCTGCTCGGCGCGATGCTGCTGTCGCGCGACGCCATCGCCGACGTTCTTGAGATAGTCGCCGCCGATCACTTCTACCGGCCCGCCCATGCCCGGGTCTTCGAAGCGGTGCACAGCCTCTACAGCGCAGGCGAGCCGGCCGACGCGGTGACGGTGGCCGAGAGCCTCGAACGCAACGGCACGCTGGAAGCCATCGGGGGCCTCGACGGGCTGCTCTCGTTGCAGATGAACACCCCGGCCACCTCGAACGCGGCCTCCTATGCCCGCATCGTGCGCGAGAACCACACGCTGCGCCGCCTGATCGAGGTGGCCGGCGAGATCGCGGAGTTGGGTTACGGCCGCCCCGACGACGTCACCAAGGCGGTGGACTGGGCCGAGACCCTGATGTATCAGGTGGCCCAGGGCCAGGTCGGCGACAACACGATGCAGTTGTCGGAGCTGCTCGACGGCACGC
>JAJDZO010000011.1 GCA_022824605.1 Acidimicrobiia bacterium | reverse complement strand
CTACTGGTTCAACATCGGCGAGTCGTCCAGCGCCACCGTCAACCTCAACGAGGACGGCACCGCCACCGTGGTCACCGGCAGCCCCGACATCGGTGGCAGCCGGGCCTCGATGGCGCTGATGGCCGCCGAGGAGCTGGGCATCGACCCCTACGACATCCGTCCCGTGGTGGGCGACACCGAGGCCGTCGGCTTCACCGATGTCACCGAGGGCAGCCGGGCCACATTCGCCACCGGCATGGCCGTGGTGGAGGCCTGCCGCAAGATGGTGGTCGAGCTGCGGGGACGGGCGGCCAAGATGATGGGCGTCGACGTCGACGACATCGACTGGGTGGACGGCCAGGCCGTCTACACCGGCAGCGACGGCGACAAGGATCCGCTGTCGGTGGCTGACATCACCGGCAAGGCCAAGCGCACCGGCGGACCGCTCACCGCCACCGGATCGCTGGAGGCGCACGGCGCCGGCCCCGGTTTCGCGGTGCATCTCTGCGACGTGGAGGTCGATCCCGAGACCGGTGTGGTGCGGGTGGTGCGCTACACGGCCTCACAGGATGCGGGCACCGCCATCCATCCCAGCTACGTGGAGGGCCAGATCCAGGGCGGCGTTGCCCAGGGAGTGGGCTGGGCCCTCAACGAGGAGTACATCTACGACTCCGACGGTGTGATGGAGAACCCCAGCTTCCTCGACTACCGGGTGCCGGTGGCCTCGGACCTGCCCATGATCGACGCCATCATCGTGGAGGTGCCCAACCCGGCCCATCCCTACGGTGTGCGTGGCGTCGGCGAGACCGGCATCGTGCCCCCGATCCCGGCCGTGGCCAACGCCATCTACAACGCCACCGGGTGCCGTCTGCGCGACCTGCCGATGTCGCCCGTCAGGGTGCTGGAGGCCATCACCGCCAACGGCGGCTCCAACGGCTCCAACGGCTCCTAGTTCGAGCCGGCCGGGCCGAGGCGGCGCGGCGGGGGAGTGGCTCCGGTGGCTGTGCGGGTCCATCTGAGTTCCAACCTGCGGGGCCCTACCGGGGGACTCGCGGAGGTTGATGCGCACGGCGCCACCGTCGGCGCTCTCATCGACGACCTCGACCGGCACTACCCGGGCCTCGGCGACGCCCTGCGTGCCGGCGTGTCGGTTGTGATCGACGACCTGCTCATCGCCCATCCCGAATACGAGCCGGTCGCCGACGGCGCGCAGGTCTACTTCGTGCCACAGACCGCAGGCGGATCCGTCTAACGCGACGGCAGCGGGCAAGTCGCCTGGAACGGGAGGATCAGGCCGGCTGGGCTACTTCGGCGAGGGTGGTTAGGAACCGGTCGTTCTGGGCGGGGGTTCCGATGGTGACTCGGATGCCCACCTGCGAGAACGGGCGGACCACCACACCTCGCTGCTCCAAAGCGATACACACTTCGTCGGTGCGGTCACCCAGCGGCATCCACACGAAGTTGGCTTGGGCGTCGGGCGTCTCCCATCCGTCGGCGGCCAATGCGGCCAGAACCCTGCCCCGCTCGGCTGCGATGGCGTCGATGTTGGCCTGGGCCTCGGCGGTGGCGTCGTCGCCCAAGGCGGCCAGGGCCGCGGCCTGGGCCGGTCCGCTCACGTTGAACGGGTAGAGGCACTTGTCGATGGCCGACACCACCTCGGGGTGGGCCATCACATAGCCCACCCTCAGGCTCGCCAGGCCGTAGGCCTTCGAGAACGTGCGGGCCACGGCCACGTTGTCGAAGCGGGGCAGCAGATCGGTCACCGGGTCGCCGAGGGCGGGGTCGGCGAACTCCCGGTAGGCCTCGTCCACCAGCACGATCACGTCGTGTCGAACAGCCTCGGCGAGTGTGGCCACGGCCGCGCTCGATACGGCCGTGCCGGTGGGGTTGTTGGGCGTGGCCAGCAGCACCAGCTTGGTGCGTTCGTTGACCGCGGCCGCCACTGCGTCGAGGTCGAAGGCGTGGTCCGGCGTCAGCGGCACCTGCACCAGCGTCCCGCCCATGGTCTGCACCGAGATGGGGTAGGCCTCGAAGGAGATCCACGGGGTGATCGCCTCGTCGCCGGGGTCGATGTAGGCGGTGGCCAACTGGTACAGCAGCGCCACCGAACCCGCCCCCACGGTCACCTGCTCCACCGCCAGATCGAGCCGGTCGGCCAGTGCCTCGCGCACGGCGGTGGCCCGGTGGTCGCAGTAGAGATTGCCGTTACGGCAGGCCGCGGCCACCGCCTCGACCACCGCAGCCGGAGGAGGATAGGGGTTCTCGTTGGAGGCCAGCTTGATGGCCTCGGCGATATTGTGCTCGCGCTCGGCCTGCTCAGCGGCCTTGCCCGGCTTGTACGCGGGCAATGCGTCCACCGCGGGACGCACCCGCCCCACCGGCGTCGGGGCCTGAGATTCTGAAGTCGCCACGTCGCCAGTCTGCCCGAGCGGCTCGGAGTTCGGAAATCTCTAACCCAGAAGACCACACAGGTTTCGGCCACAGGAATTTCGGGAGGCTCGCGTGCGTAGTCTTGTTCGTATGACTGCCGGGTCGTCGTTGAAGGTCCGGACCGACATACGGGTGGACGGGATGACCTGCGGCGCCTGCGCCGGCCGGGTCGAGAAAGCGCTGGCCGCCGCCGACGGCGTACTCGACGCCCGGGTCAATTTCGCATCGGGCCGGGCCACGGTGCTCCACGACGGGAGCGCCGACAACGCCGGGCTACGGCGCGCCATTGAGCAGGCTGGCTACTCCGCCCCCGAACAGGCGGAGGCCCACGATGAGGCGGAGCTGCGGCGAGTTGCAGCTCTGCGCCGACGCCTAGTCGTTGCGGTCGCGGCCGGTGTGCCAGTCGTGGCCGTCTCGATGGTGCCGCCGCTGCGCTTCGACGGTTGGCGCTGGGGCGCGCTGGTCGTATCGGCGGTCGTGGTCTTCGGCTCCGGGTGGAGCTTCCACCAGGCCGCGGCCCGCAATCTCCGTCACCGCGCCGCCACCATGGACACCCTGGTGTCTCTCGGAACGGCCGCGGCCTGGGTCTGGTCGGCAGTAGTGCTGGTGGGCGGCGTCGACAACGGCCACGTCTACTTCGAGACGGGCACCGTGATCGTGGCCCTGGTGATCCTGGGCAAGTGGTTGGAGGCCCGCGCCGCCCGCCGGTCCGGAGAGGCCGTGCGGGCTCTGGCCCGGCTCGGCGCGGCCACCGCCCGACTTGCCGACGGCACCGAGATCGCCGCCGAGGACCTTGCGGTGGGGATGCGCTTCATCGTTAGGCCGGGTGAGCGGATCGCCACCGACGGGATGGTGGTGAGCGGCGCCTCGGCGGTCGACATGTCGATGGTGACCGGCGAACCCGTGCCCGTCGAGGTTGCGCCCGGCGACGAGGTGATCGGGGCCACCGTCAACGCCGACGGCACCCTGGAGGTGGAAGCCACCCGTGTCGGCGCCGACACCGCGCTGGCCCAGATCGTGCGCCTGGTGGACGAGGCCCAAGGCGGCCGGGCCGCGGTTCAGCGCCTGGCCGACCGGGTCGCAGGCGTGTTCGTGCCCGTGGTGATCGTCCTGGCTGCGGCCACGCTGGCCGTCTGGTTCCTGTTGGGCTCAGCCGCCCCGGACGCCTTCACCGCCGCGGTGGCGGTGCTGATCATCTCGTGCCCGTGCGCGCTGGGCCTGGCCACACCGCTGGCGGTGATGGTCGGCACGGGGCGGGGGGCACAGCTCGGTGTGATCATCAAGGGCGCGGAGGTGCTCGAGGACACCCGCCGCGTGGACGCGGTGGTGCTCGACAAGACCGGCACGGTCACCGAGGGGCGTCTCGAAGTGGTCGATGCGGTGGCCGCGGCCGGCATCGACGTCGCAGCCATGAGCGTGCTGGCCGGGGCGCTGGAGTCGCGATCGGAGCACCCCGTCGGCGCCGCCATCGCCCGGCGCTGGCCATCGTCGCGCACCATCACCGACTTCAGGAACCAGCCCGGCGTGGGCGTGGTCGGCCGGGTGGACGGCGCCGAGATCCGGGTCGGGCGGCGACCGCTGTTCGACTATGTGCCCGAGGTTCTCGATGAAGCGGTCGTCGCGGCCCAGACCCGGAGCCACACCGCCGTCCTGGTGGGCCGGGGCGCGACTGCTGAGGCGGTGATCGCCTTGGCCGACACGGTCAAGCCCACCTCCCGGCAGGCGGTGGACCAACTGCGGGCCATGGGCCTCGAGGTGGCGCTGATCACCGGCGACAACGGTCGCACCGCGGCGTCGGTGGGCCAGGCCATCGGCGTGCACGACGTCACGGCCGAGGTGCTTCCCGGCGACAAGGCCGACGCGGTGGCCAGGCTCCAGGAGAGCGGCAAACGAGTGGCCATGGTGGGTGACGGCATCAACGACGCGCCTGCG
>JAJDZO010000244.1 GCA_022824605.1 Acidimicrobiia bacterium | reverse complement strand
GACATTGCTGGACCGGCACTGTCGAGGGCGGGGGTGCCGCGGGGTCCGTTCGAGATTGATCCGCTGCCATGGAATGACGCACCGCCGTCATACCCGGTGCTGTGGCGCCATGACGCCGATCGCGAGCGGTGCCTGACGGTGCATCCAGACAGCCAAGGAACCATTCGACATGGTCGTCGTGACCATGCTCTCGCAGTGTGGTCGACCGCTACTCGGCTCCACCTTAATCTGGACTTTCAGCTCAACTCGCAGTCGCTGGCATGCTGCCTCACCCCTGACAAATCGGTCGGCGGTCGCGCCTGGCCCAACTACCAGCTCAACGGTGCAGACGGCCGAGAGATCGCGAGACGCGAGAAGCTGACCGCGCTGTGGATGAATACGACGCTTGGTCTGATCAGCTTCTGGTGGATGGGCACCCGCCAACAGCAGGGCCGTGCCGTCATGACGATCACAAGGTTGGGGGATCTGATCGTTGCCGACCCGCGTCAACTGCCACCCGATCGGATCGACCGGGCAGCGGAGGTCTTCGACGAACTTGCCGATCGCGACCTGAGACCCGCGCACGAGGCGGTCGACGACCCTGTCCGTCGCAGACTCGACGAGGTGGTCCTAGGAGAAATACTGGGCTTGTCCGGCGAAGTACTTGAGCGTCTCGCCGTACTGCGCGCTCAGTGGTGTGCAGAGCCCTCAGTTCACGGCGGCAAGGTCTAAGTGACTCGGCGGGATTTCATTCTTTGGCGCATGCGGGCGTGGGCCTCGGGGGTGCCGTCGTGGAACGTTCCGAACAGCTTGTCGATAGGCACGGGCCGGTTGCCGTAGTTGCACTCGAAGTAGCGGTGGTGCAGATGGTGGAAGTAGTCGGCGCCCGGTGCGGTGCGCCCCTCGCGCCGGCCCAGCTCGAAACGCTCGAAGCCCGCGTGCGATACCGCCGGCGCCGCGCCTTGGAACAGGCCGCACAGGATCACGATGAACGGATGAGCCGGCACGACCCACCACAACACGAACAAGCTGAAGTAGATCACATGCTCCAGCGGGTGCATCGAGATGCCGGTCCACGGCCCGGTGTTGACGTTGCGGTGGTGCAGATAGTGGGCATGGTCATAGAACCATCCGACATGCAGCAGCCGGTGGTTCAGATAGAAGTGGATCACCGACCACACGTACACCCCGACGGTCAGCACCGACAGGTACAGCCACGCCGAACTCCACTCGACCGTCGCGACCCAGCCGTTGGCGTAGAACCACATGGTCAGCGACTCGTACGCCGTCCAGATGGTCACGCCGCTTACCAGGCTCCAGAACATGTTGTCGCGGGTCTGGTTGGTCCACAGGAACTCGTCGTTGGTGGTGCTCATCCACTGCCGGTTGTACTTGTAGCGCTGCTGCTGAGCCCGCTTGCGATACAGCGCCAGGTGCAGGGTGCCGGCCACCACTATGACCATCAGCGCGTTGCGGAGGTAGATCTCCACGATCCATCCCGGATGCAGGTTCGTCATCCGCTCCATTGCGGGTGTGAGGAAGTTCCACACCAGCGCCGCCACCGCCGCCCACAACGCGCCGTAGGGAAGCATCACCGGCTTGAGCAGGTACAGCAGCGACGCCAGCGGCCGGGGCGGCCAGTCGAGTATCGGCGAGGTCGTTATGGGCACGTCGGGCTCGTAGCCCTTTGTGCCGGGGCTGGCAACAGCCGAGGACGTATCTGCCATAGCTCCTGCGACCTCCTTCGAACCACCTCAATCTGTCCCGAGTAGCGCGAGATGCTAAGCCCTCGGCGGCGGTCTGTAAAGGATCAACACTGTCCGCTCAGGCGGCGGGCGGCGGGTGTCGGAGCCCGCGATTGGCAGTGAACGACCGGGTCGGTGGCACCGTATGCTCTCGGCCATGAAATATGCCTCCCCAACGACGGTGGCCGAGGCGGTGGATCTGTTGGGCTCGGAACCTGACGCTCGCGTGTACGCGGGCGCGACCGACCTGATACCCCAGATCCGCGCCGGCCGCCCCGAACCGGCCGTGATGGTCGACCTCAAGCGCATCGAGCGCTTGTGCGCGCTCGACAGCCGCGGATCGACGTACACGGTCGGTGCGGCCACGCCCACCTCCGACATCTGCGCCCACGACGGCCTCGCCGCGGCCTTCCCGGGCCTGGTCGAGGCCAGCGGGCTCATCGGCTCCGACCAGATCCAGAGCCGCTCGAGCTGGGGCGGCAACCTGGCCAACGCCTCGCCCGCAGCCGACACTCCGCCCAGCCTGATCGTCAACGACGCTCGGGCCGTGATCGCCGGACCGGGCGGGGAACGCACGCTAGCCGTGGCCGACGTGGCCACCGGCCCCGGCGCCACATCGCTCGAAGACGGTGAGTTCATCGTGGAGTTCGAACTGGACGAGCCGCCGGCTCGCACCGCGGACGCCTACCTGCGGCTGATCCCCCGCACCGAGATGGACATAGCGGTGGTGGGTGCCGCCGCCCGGGTCACCCTCGACGGCGACGGCAAGGTCGCCGCGGCCGCCGTCGCGCTGGGCGCGGTGGCCCCCACCGTGGTGCGGGTGCCCGACGCCGAAGCCGCCCTCGTCGGCAACGAGCCGGCCGGTGACGCACTGGCCGCGGTCGAGGCGGCTGCGTCGACCGCCACCAACCCCATAGACGACAAGCGGGGCACCGTCGCCTACCGCCGGCAGGTCGCCGGCGTGCTCGCCCGCCGGGCGGTGTCCATCGCGGCTGAGCGGGCCCGCGAGCGAGGAGGCCAGTCATGAGCCGCGTTCATGTCACCTGCACAATCAACGGCGACCCGGCAGAGTTCCTCTGCGACGGAGGCCAGACGCTGCTCGACGCTCTTCGCGACGAGGTGGGCCTCACCGGCGCCAAGGAGGGCTGCGGCACCGGCGACTGCGGCGCATGCTCCGTCGTGATGGACGGGCGCCTGCTGTGCTCCTGTCTGGTGCTCGCCCCCGAGGCTGAAGGCACCGTCATCTCCACCGTGGAGGGCATGGCCAGCGGCGACGATCTGCACCCCCTGCAGCAGTGCTTCCTGGAGGGCGCCGCCCTGCAGTGCGGCGTCTGCACGCCCGGGTTCCTGGTGGCAGCCAAGGCGCTGCTCGACCGCAACCCCGACCCCACCGAGACCGAGATCCGCTACGGCCTGGCCGGCAACCTCTGCCGATGCACGGGCTACGACAAGATCGTGCGGGCCGTGCAGGCGGCAGCCGTCACGATCAACGAGAGCTAGGAGCCGCAAGTGACCGTCACCGAGTCGAAGCCCCGCTACAAGTACGTAGGCACCCGGCCCGTCCGCCACGACGGGCTCGAGAAGGTGACCGGCCGGGCCCGTTTCGCGGCCGACCTGAACCTTCCCGGCCAGCTCACCGCCGTGGTGGTGCGCTCGCCCCATGCCCACGCCCGCATCGTCTCCATCGACACGTCCGAGGCCGAAGCCATGGCGGGCGTGAAGGCAGCGATCACCGGCGACGACTTCCCCGCCGTCGACGCCAGCAACCGCGACTACGACATGTGCATCAACGTCATGGCCCGCGACAAGGTCCTCTACGAGGGCCACGCCGTGGCGGCGGTGGCGGCCACCACACGCGAGCAGGCCGTGGCGGCCGCGGCGGCGGTGAAGGTCGACTACGACGTGCTGCCTGCGGTGCTCACCATCGATGAGGCCATCGCGCCCGACGCTGCGGTGCTGCACGACCACATGATGACCAGAGGCGCCAACCCGCCGGCCACCGAGGCCTCCAACGTGAGCGACATCACCCGCTTCGCCAACGGCGACCTCGACGCCGGATTCGCGGCCGCCGACGTGGTGATCGAGCGGGAGTTCACCACCAAGCCTGTCCATCAGGGCTACATCGAGCCCCACGCCTGCGTGGCCGACACCGGCCAGGACGGCCACACCTCGATCTGGTGCTCCTCGCAAGGCCACTTCAACGTGCGCTCCTCCAGCGCGGCGGTGCTGGGTTGGGAGAACACCCGTATCAGGGTGATCCCAGCCGAGATCGGCGGCGGCTTCGGCGGCAAGACCACCATCTACCTCGAGCCCCTCGCGGTGGCGCTGTCGGCCAAAGCCGGCCGTCCGGTGAAGATGGTGATGACCCGAGACGAGGTGTTCCGGGCCACCGGACCTGCGCCCGGCACCAAGATCAAGATCAAGCTCGGCGCCGACGGCGACGGCAACCTGGTGGCCGGCGACGCCCGGTTGCACTACTCCGGCGGCGCCTACGCCGGATCGGGCGGGCTGCTCGGGGCCATGACCGTTTTCGAGTCGTACAAGATCCCCAACTTCGCGGTGGAGTCGTTCAACGTGCTGGTCAACACGGCCCGTTCGGCCGCTTACCGGGCGCCGGCCGCGCCCCTCACCGCCTACGCCATGGAGACGCTGCTCGACGAGGTCGCTGAGGCGGTGGGCATCAGTCCTATGGATCTGCGCCTCAAGAACGCAGTGGCGGAAGGCGACCCGTCGACGATGGGCTTCCCGTTCGCCCGCATCGGGTTCACCGAGTGCCTCGAGGCGGTGCGCGACCATCCGCACTTCACCGCTCCGCTCGGACCCAACCAGG
>JAJDZO010000147.1 GCA_022824605.1 Acidimicrobiia bacterium | reverse complement strand
GTAGTGAAGGGTGCGCTGGCCGAGGGTGAACCAGATCGTCCACACCTCCTTCTCTTCGCCCAGGATGCGCACATACCACCGCCGCTCGCCGCTGGGACCGCGCTCGACGGCCGCGATGGCAGGGTTGGATCCGGCCGCGTCGGCGAGCCATGAGTCGATGAGGCTCTCCACCTCGTCCAACTCGGCGTCGGACAGCAGCGGGGCTGCGGACGGTTGATCGGCCTCTTCGGGTGCCGTGTAGTCCGAGCCTCGCATCAATGCTCAGACTGTGCAGTCCAGCGGAACCCGCGCCGACAGATCCGTGAAGATCCGGCGCAGGCGGGCCGCGGTTGCCGTCCAGGAATAGCGGCGCGCCATCTCCGCGCCCCGACGGGCCATCGACGCAGCCAGCGCCGGATCGTCGAGGATGGCGAGCACTGCCTCGACGTATCGGGCCGGTTCGCGGTCGGGAACGCGGAATCCGCTGCGACCGTGGTCCACCAACGTTCGAAGTCCGCCCACGTCGGCCGCCACCACGGGCACGCCGCAGGCGGCCGCCTCCAGCGCGACGAGGCCGAACGACTCCGAACGACTCGGCACCAGGCACACGTCGGCCGCCCGGTAGTAGGTCGACAACAGATGGTGGGGCTGCGGCGGAACCAGGGTCACCCGGCCTTGCAGACGGCGCGAGCGGACCGCATCGGTGAATCGACGGTACTCGCGCTCGCCCTCGGGACCCGAGGCGGCGCCCACCACGAGAAGCTGGGCATCGCCGTAGCGGCGCCCGAGACCGGCGAGGGTCTCGACCACCATGTCCAGTCCTTTCAGGGGCTGGATCCGGCCGACGAACAGCAGCACCGGCGCTCCCGCCAGGCCCAACGCGGCTCGGGCGCCCTGGCGCGAGCCCACCGAGAACAGCGCGCCGTCGACGCCGGGGGCCACCACGTCGATGCGCCTCGGGTCGGCCCCGTACAGGTCGGCCAGTTGCTGCACCTCGGTCACGGAGTTGGCCGTGATCACGTCGGAGCAGGCGATCACTTCCGCCTCGGCGTCCATCCGGCGCCGCGGTTCGGGATCGCCGGTGGTGGCCTTGACCCGGGCGAGAGTATGGAACGTCGAGACCAGAGGCAGATCGAGATCGTGCTTGAGCCGGTGCCCGGCCAACCCCGACAGCCAGTAGTTGGCGTGCAGCACATCGACCGGGCTGTCACGGATCCACCCCTCCACGCCGTCGGCGAAATCGCCCACCACCGCGGGCAACGACTCCTTGGCCATGTCAGGCGGACCCGCGGCCACGTGGACGACCCTGAATCCGGGCTCCACATCCACAATGGTCGGGGCGTCGCTGTGGCGCCGGACGAAGACGGTGGCGTCGACGCCCGTCTGGGCCAGCGCGGACGACAGCTCGCGCACGTAGACGTTCATTCCGCCCGCGTCGCCACGGCCCGGAAGCACGAGCGGCGAAGTGTGAAGCGACAGGATGGCGACGCGACTCACGAACGGTTGAGGCTACCGGTCGCCGGCGCCAAGAGGCCGCGCCCAGCCACCCGAATCGCCGCTGGGGCGTTGCCTCGCTAGCCGCCCGAGACGGGGGGCAGCACGGCGATCTCGTCGTCGTCCCGCACCGGCGTGTTGGGTGCGGCCGGCTCGCCGTTGCACCACACCTGACACACTTCGAGCAGTCCGGCGAAGTCGTGGCCGTACCGGCCGCAGGCCGCCTCCAGGACTTCTCTCACGGTGGTGCCGGGCACAACGTCACGGCCGGTGCCGGCCGCCTCCCGAGCAGATGCGAACAGCCGCAAATTCGCCACGCCGACATGGTAGCCATCAGCGGACAGCCGCCGCCGGGCGGGCACGGCAACGGTCGGGAGCACGCCGCCGGGAGGCCCCAGCTGCGCAGCCGACGCCGGGCGGGCATCCGCGGCCACCGATCGGCGCTGGGTTACCGTCGCTCGCGATCATGGTCAACCTTCTCGTCGTTCGTCACGCCGAGTCCGTCTGGAATCTCGACGGGCGATGGCAAGGCCACGCCAACCCGCCTCTGACGCCTGAGGGTGAGGCGCAGGCGAGGGCTGCCGCCGCGAACCTCGACAACGTTGACGGCATCGTGTGCAGCGATCTCAAGCGGGCCCACCAGACCGCCGAGATCATCGCCGGCGCGCTCGACGCGGGGCCGGTGACCTGCGACGCGGCATGGCGAGAGCGCGACATCGGTCAGTGGCAGGGCCTCACTCGCGACGAGATCGAGCGCGACTATCCCGGCGCCCTGGCTGCGGGCCGCTATCCCCCCGGCTGGGAGAGCGACGACTCCCTCATCGAGCGTGTGCTGGCTGCGTCGCGTCGCATCGCGGCCCGAGTGCCCTCCGGAAACGTGCTTGTGGTGTCGCACGCCGGTGTTATCTTTACGCTCGAAAAGTACTTCGGATGCGTCTTCAAGCGCACCGCCAACCTCGGTGGTCGCCGAATCCTGGTGCAATCGGGAGAGGTGCGCTTGCAAGAGCGAATCGCGCTCACCCGCGACGGTGCGTGCCTCACGCCCACCGCCAACAGGGAGCGCTGATGAGCATCGTCGAGACACCCCCCGAAGTCGTCGAGGAGGCGTTCGCACCGCGGGAGCTTCCGCCCGTGAGGGTGATCCGCAGCTCCAAGCGACACAAGACCGTGTCGGCCCGGATGTCCGACGGCGTGCTCGTGGTGAGGGTTCCGGCGTGGACGACCAAGGACGAGGAGCAGGCCCTCGTGAGCAAGGTCTTGACCCGGTTCGCGGAGAAGCGGCGATGCGGCCACCTGCCTCTGGAGCCCAGGGCCCGAGAGCTCGCCGCCCGCTTCGGACTCCCTGAGCCGCGCTCGATCCAGTGGTCGTCGCGGCAGCGCCTGCGCTGGGGCTCGTGCTCGACCAGCACCGGCGACATTCGCATCTCGACTCGTCTGGCCGAGGCACCCCCCTGGGTTCTCGACCATGTGATCGTCCACGAGTTGGCGCACCTGGTGGTGGCCGAGCACTCGCCGGAGTTTCAGGCGCTTGTGAACCGCAATCCCTACGCGGAGCGCGCCGAGGGGTACTTGTTGGCCCTCAGCGACCTCGGCGGCACCGTGCGACCCTCACAACACGCCATCGCCAGTTGACCCCGCAAGCCGCGGCAACGTCACTACCGGCAATCGCCAGCTGACCCCGCAAGCAGTGGCAACGTCACTACCGGCCGTCGTGTTGGGATGCCACGGATGAGCTGTCGGCGGGTGCGGGTTCGGCGAATGCAGGGTCGGCCGATGCGGGTCCGCCCGATGCGGGTCCGGCCGATGCGGGTTCGGCGGTGACGCCCTCGAGTTGCGCCGCCAGTTCTTCAGCCCGTTCGAGGTCGTCGGCGTCGAGCGCGTCGAGGGCTGCGTTCGCGGTGTCGAAGTCCCGCTCGATGTCCTCCAGCTGGGCCTCGCCACTGGCGGCTTGGGCTTCGGCATCGACCGGCAGCGTCGCGTCCAACTCGTCGTCAACCTGACTCTCGGATGGCATCGTTCCGCTCGACTCGCTCATGCCGGAAGTGTAACTGCCGCGTCATCCCCCGAAATCTGAGAGACTGAGTGCCGTGGCTCTCAACGTTCTAGGCAACGAACTGCAGCCGTGCTCCTTCGACCCGCTCACCGGGTGGTTCCGCGACGGCTGTTGCAACACCGACTCCGGCGACTACGGAGTCCACACCGTGTGCGTGGTGATGACCGACGCATTCCTCAAGTTCTCCAAGGCCGCGGGCAACGACCTCTCCACACCCCAACCGGCCATCGGCTTCGACGGGCTGTCAGCCGGTGATCACTGGTGCCTGTGCGCGTCTCGTTGGACGGAGGCACTCGAGGCCGGAGCCGCGCCGCAGGTTGTGTTGGAGGCGACCCATGCCCGCACGCTGGAATGGGCGAACCTCAGCGACCTTGAGGCTCACCGCTTCACCAGCGAGCCTGCCTGACACGAGAACCGACCGAGACCTCACCGCGGCAGCAAACCCTCGCTGCCAACCCGCGAGCGCCGAGATTCGGCGTTGATCCGTCGGCGTTGGATTGCACCGCTGCCACAATGGACGAGGGCCGCTAGCTCATCGGGTAGAGCAGGAGACTTTTAATCTCAAGGTGCCGGGTTCGAGCCCCGGGCGGCCCACCGCTCGAATCCGCACCGCGTCGCAGGCAACTCGGTAGCCTGAATTGCGTGGAGTGGAGTCCAGAATCTGAGGATGCGGGTCCGTTCTGGCCAGGTGCCCCCGAGAGGCGCAGACCCAGGTGGGTGCCGATTCTTATAGCGATCTTTGCGGTGAGCCTCGTCGTGAGTGGCGTGATCTGGTGGCTCGGCCGAGATTCGGGCGAGGACGAGACCGGCCCGGCTGCCGATGACAGCGTTGTGGAGATGAGCGAGGACGCTGAATCCGAAGAGCCGCCCACGGGCGACGACGACGACCAACCAGACGAGAGCGACCAGAGCGACCAGAGCAACCAGAGCGCCGGCGCCGACGACGTCTCATCTACCACGACCGCCACGACCGCCACGACGATCCCGGCCCCCTCTACCACAGCCCAGGCGACCACCACCACGCTCACGACGGTGCCGCCCGAGAACGCCAACCAGTACGGTCCGCCGACGCTCAGCAATCGGTCCACCGTGTCGACCGTCGGCCTCGACACCGTTCACTTCGGGATGACCGTCAATCAAGCCCAGGAGGCTGCGGGAACGGTGCTGGTGCCGGCGGGAGCGACCGGCGCCTGCTATCACGTCGTTCCCTTCGACGCCCCCGAGGGCATCGTCTTCCTCGTACACCAGGGCACCATCGAGCGAGTCGAGATCAACAGCGGATCGATCACGACACGCTCCGGTGTGGGCGTCGGATCTCCCGAGAGCATGGTCACCGACCTGTTCGGCGACAGCATCGAGCGGGAGGTGCGAGTCGATGGCACCGTCGACCTCGTGTTCGTTCCCCGCGATCCCGGCGACCAGAACTACCGGGTGGTGTTCAACATCTCCGAGGGCGCCGTGCGGGCCTTCAAGTCCGGGCGCCTGCCCCAGGTGATGCTCGACACGGGCTGCGAAACTCCCTGAGCCGCCGAGCCGCCCCGCCCCGACGCGACAAACCTGCACCTATCCGCGCTCCCTCCTAGAGGCCGAGCGAATGCGTGAGCGAGCGCGCTCCATACGGGCGAGGCCGTGGCCCGAGCGGCCCGTGAGCGCAGGGAACAAGAGCGGGAAATGGCCCGCCCCGACGCGACACGCCTGCG
>JAJDZO010000277.1 GCA_022824605.1 Acidimicrobiia bacterium | reverse complement strand
CGCAGGCTGCCATGGCCGCGCACCCACCGCGGCCTCAGCCCCCGGGCCAACCGCAAAGTGAGCGGCAACTGCACCAGCAGCTGGGCCAGTCCGCCGCCGGCCACTCCCCATGCCAGGGCTCGGGCCACGCCGTCGAGGTCGAACGCCAGGATCCAGGCCACCGTCAACGCCCCGACCTGCACCGCGTTCCACAGCACGGGAGCTGCGTACGACAGAAAGAACCGCCGGTGGCTGTTGAGCACCCCCAAGCACCATGCCGACAGGACCGCGAACCCGGTGCCCAGCGCGGTGATGCGCACCAGCGAAACGGCCAGATCGAAGCGGTCGGCGGTGAGTCCGGGCGCCAGCAGGAAGGTGATGGGCCGTGCCAGGGTCACGATCAGGGCCACCGAGAGCCCCACCACAACCATCAGCGCGGCCGCCACCGCACCGGCCACCTGCCCCGGATCGATACGGTCGGCCCGACTCGGATCATCTTCGTCATCGGCGTCGAGCAGACGGCTGTACACGGGCACGAAGCTGGCCGAGAGCACACCCTCGCCCAGCAGGTTCTGAAGCATGTTCGGAATCCGCATCGCCACCGCGAAGGCGTCGCCCGCCGCAGTGTTGCCCAGCAGACGAGAGGCGACGGTCTCGCGGCCGAGGCCGGCCAGACGGCTGGCCGCGATTCCCAGCGCCACCATTGTGGAGCCCGAGGCGCGGTTGGGCCGTCGCGGTTCGGTCACGGCCTGCAGTGCCCAGGGAGTTCGGCGTCGATTCCCGGCGCGACCATGGCGGAGCCCCAGGCGCGGCAGGGGTGTCTCGGTTGGGTCACGGCCAGAAGTCCATCGCGCGTTCGGCGGCGAGGCTAGCCGGACCGTTCCTATAGCCTGAGGCGATGAGCAGCGTCGCCACCACCGTCATGCCGCCCGCCGCGCCCGTCGCCGCCGCCGATCCGCGCACCGACGGGTCAGCCCCCAAGCCGTCGCCCACGCCGATTCCTGAGCTGGCCGCCCGGGCCAAGGCCGCATCCAGGCTGATGGCCGCCGCGTCCACCGCGGCCAAGAACGCGGCGTTGCTGGCCGCCGCCGACCGGCTGGTGGCCAACGCTGATGAGATCTGCACCGCCAACGCATCCGACGTGGCGCGGGCCGTCGCAGCCGGCACACCGGCGCCGCTCGTGGACCGTCTGCGGCTGTCGGTGGCTCGCATCGATGCCATGGCCGACGGCCTCCGCCAGATCGCAGCCCGGCCCGATCCCATCGGCGAAGTGGCCGACGGCTGGGTGCGGCCCAACGGTCTGCGCATCGAACGGGTCCGGGTGCCTCTTGGCGTGGTGGCCATCATCTACGAGAGCCGGCCCAACGTCACCTCCGACGCGGCCGGCCTGTGCCTCAAATCGGGCAACGCCGCCTTCCTGCGGGGCTCGTCATCGGCCATCGAGTCCAACCTGGCCATCGCAGCCGCCATCCGCGACGCCATCTCGTCGGCCGGACTGCCCGCCGACGCACTGGTGCTGGTGGAGGACACCTCCCGGGCGGCGGCGGCGGAGTTCATGCAGCAGAATGACTACGTCGACTGCTTGATCCCTCGGGGCGGCCAGTCGCTCATCGCCTCGGTGCTTGAGCACGCCACCGTTCCCGTGGTGATCGACGGCGCCGGCAACTGCCACGCCTACGTGGACGCCTCCGCCGATCTCGACGACGCCCTCAACATCGTCGTGAACGGCAAGACCCAGCGACCCGGCGTGTGCAACGCCTTGGAGTCGCTGGTGGTCCACTCCTCGGTGGCGGCGGAGTTCCTGCCTCGGGCCGCAGCCGCGCTCGACGGTGTGGTGCTGCTCGGCGATGAGCGGGCCCGCCTGGCTGTGCCGTCGATGGGTGAGGCCACCGCAGCCGACCACGCCACTGAGTTCCTCGACCTGCAGATGTCGGTGAAGGTGGTGGACACGCTCGATGAGGCCATCGCCCACGTGAACGACAACGGATCGGGCCACTCCGAGACCATCATCACGTCCGATCTGGCCGCGGCGGACCGCTTCACCCAGCAGGTGGACGCCGCGGCGGTGCTAGTGAACGCCTCCACCCGGTTCGTGGACGGTGAGGAGTTCGGGTTCGGCGCCGAGATCGGCATCAGCACTCAGAAACTGCACGCACGCGGGCCGATGGGTCTCGACCAGCTCACCACGCTCAAGTTCGTCGTGCGCGGCCAAGGCCACGTCCGCTGAGCGCCATCGCGAGGGTCGATACACATGTCGAATCGCTTCTCTGACGTCGGCGCGGTCCGCCAGAGCCTGGCCGACGTCGACTACCTCTGCGACGCCGGCCTCGCCGGGGTCGTCTATCTGGCCGACCGGCTCGACAAGCCCGTGCTCGTCGAGGGTCCGGCCGGTACCGGCAAGACGCAACTGGCCAAGAGCGTGGCCGAGATGACCGGCAGCCGGCTGATCCGACTGCAGTGCTATGAGGGGCTCGACGAGGCCAAAGCGTTGTACGAATGGAACTACAAGAAGCAGCTGCTGCGCATCCAGACCGAGCGTGACGCCGACGTGGCCTGGGACGACATCTCCGATGACATCTTCTCCGACGAGTTCCTGCTGGCCCGCCCGCTGCTGGAGGCCATCCGGGCCACCGATCCGATCGTGCTGCTGATCGATGAGGTCGACAGGGTGGAGGTCGAGACCGAGGCCCTGCTGCTGGAGATCCTCAGCGAGTATCAGGTGTCGATCCCGGAGTTGGGCACCATGGAGGCGCTGCAGGTGCCGCTGGTGTTCCTCACATCCAACAACACCCGCGAGCTGAGCGAGGCCCTCAAGCGGCGCTGCCTGTACCTGCACATCGACTACCCGTCGATGGAGCGCGAGAAGGAGATCGTGCTGGCCAAGGTGCCCGACATCGTGGAGAGCCTGGCCGACCAGGTGGCCCGGGTGGTCCGCTCGATCCGGCGCTTGGAGCTCAAGAAGCCGCCGTCGGTGTCGGAGACGCTCGACTGGGCCCGCACCCTGGTTCTGCTGGGAGTGCAGCACGTCGACGCCGACGTGGCCGCTGAGACGGTCAACATCCTGCTGAAGTACCAGAGCGACATCGCCAAGGCGAACAAGGAGCTGGCGACCGTCGACGGCCTCGCCCCGTAGCGGCCGAGCCCTGCGGTCTGGGGACTGGCTGTGACCGTCGCTGAGGCCGCCCTCCCCACGCTTCCGGCTGAGGCCGGCGACCCCCTGCTCGACCTGCTGAACGGCTTCATCGCGGAGCTGCGGGCGGTGGGAATTCCTGCCAGCCTCACCGAGAACCTCGACGCCATGGAGGCGGTCAAGCACGTCCCGCTCGCCGATCGCGACACCTTCAAGTACGCCTTAGCGGCCACGCTGGTGAAGAACCAGGCCCACTGGAAGGCCTTTGAGACCGTCTTCGAGGTGTACTTCTCGTTGCGGGGCCCGCAGTACGAGATCACTGACGATCTCGACGACGCCGATGCCGACGCCGCCGACGGCGAGACCGCAGCGGAGGGTCCGCGGGGCTCAGCCGGCGATGGCCTCAGCCCCGAGGAGCTGGCCGAGATGCTCTACCGGGCTCTTCTGCGCGGCGACGGCGAGATGCTGCGGGCCGCGGCGCGTGAGGCGGTCCGCCGCTATGCGGGAATGGAGCCCGGCCGCCCGGTGGGGGGCACGTACTACCTGTACCGCACTCTGCGCAACCTCGATCTTGAGGGAGTGTTGGAGCGTCTCATGGAGGTGGAGCAGGACACCTCCGGCGAAGTCGACGACTTCGACCTGCGCTTGCGGCGTGACACCTTCGAGTTGCGCATCGCCGAATTGAAGCAACAGATCGAGGCTGAGATCCGGCGCAGGCTGGTGGCCGACCGGGGTGTGGAGGCCATGGCCAAGACCCTGCGCAAACCGCTGCCGGCCGACATCGACTTCATGCACGCGTCACGCGAGGAGATGGCCAGCCTGCGCAAGGCGATCTACCCGCTGACCCGCAAGCTGGCCGCCCGGCTGGTCCGCAAGCGCCGCCACGGCCGGGCCGGACCGCTCGACTTCCGGTCCACGGTGCGGCACTCGCTCTCCTACGGCGGCGTGCCGGTGGAGCCCAAGTTCCGTCACCCGCGGCCCCATAAGCCCGACATCATGGTGGTGGCCGACGTGTCGGGTTCGGTGGCGGCGTTCGCCCGGTTCACGCTGCACCTGGTGTACGCCATCTCCAGCCAGTTCTCCAAGGTGCGCTCGTTCGTGTTCATCGACGGCCTCGACGAGGTGACTCGCCTCTTCGAGGGCACCGACGACATCGCCGAGGCCGTGCATCGGGTCAACACCGAGGCCGATGTGGTGTGGGTGGACGGCCACTCCGACTACGGTCACGCCCTCGGCGTTTTCTGGGACAACTTCGCCGACGATGTCGGGCCCCGCACCACGGTGCTGATCCTCGGCGACGCTCGCAACAACTACCACGCCGCGGAGAGCTGGATCATCAAGGGCATTCAGCAGAAGGCCCGTCATGTGTTCTGGCTCAACCCCGAGCCCCGCAG
>JAJDZO010000224.1 GCA_022824605.1 Acidimicrobiia bacterium | reverse complement strand
TGGCAGGAGTTCCCGGCCGTGATGGGCGCAGTGAAGCGCGCCGTAGACGCCGAACGGCGACCCGGGCGATTCATCATCACCGGCTCGGCCCGTTCCAACACCGACAGTCGGCTCTGGCCCGGCACCGGTCGGGTGGTAATGCTGTGCATGCATCCCCTGACGGTGGCCGAATCGTCAGGCACGCCGTGTCGCCCGTTCATCGACCGCGTCGCGGCAGGCGAGGCGCTCATCGGCACCGACCCGCCACTCGACCTGGTGAATTATCTGACCCTGGCGCTGCGAGGCGGTTTCCCCGAACCTGCGCTAAGGCTCAGCGAGACCGGCGCTCAACGTTGGCTGGCAAGTTACGCCGATCAAGTGGCGCTTCGAGATGCCCGCTCCCACGGCCTGGCGCCCGATGCGCTTCGAGTCCGCAGATATCTGACGGCGTTGGCGATCAACTCAGCCAGCACGCCTCAGGACAAGACCCTCCATGATGCAGCCGGGATCGACCGGAGGACGGCTCAGTCCTATGAGCAGCTCCTCAGCGACCTGGTGGTGGTCGACCACCTCGGCGCCTGGTCCACGAACCGACTCAAGCGCTTGAGCCGAACGCGCAAGCGCTATCTGATCGACTCAGGACTGATGACCGGAATCCTTGAGACGGGCCGTGAAGAAACCCTGCGAGACAGCGCGCTGACAGGCGCGGTGATCGACACATTCGTCGTCGCCCAGCTGCGGCCCGAAGCCTCCGTGGCCAAGACGCGCTACCGACTCTCACACATGCGAGACCAGAACGGACGCCGAGAGGTCGACGTGATCGCCGAGCTTCCGAGAGGGAGACTCATAGGCATCGAGATCAAGGCTGCGGCCAGCGTGCGGCGAAGCGACGCCCGACACCTGATCTGGCTGCGGGACTCCATGGGCGAGTCGTTCATCGCCGGAGTGGTGCTTCACACCGGCCACGACACCATCGAACTCGACGACCGCATCACCGCCGCCCCCATCTCAGCAATCTGGACATCGAAAAACGGTGCGCCCTAGGAGACCTCTGAGCAAGTTGCTTGTGGAGGCTGCGTTTGCCGTGGATGGGGTCTGTGTGGGTGGGTGTTGTGGGGGCTGGCGGAGTCGGATGACGGGCTGTGGGGGCTCGGCGGGGTGCAGACGTAACCGCCGCCTGAGACGCCCGCGATCTGGCCGATCCAATCATCCGCGCCCCTCGCAAGGAGCCTCGAGGTCAGCCACCAGCGATTCGGGGCCGGCTCGGAGCGCGACTCCGGCCAGCAACGGAGATGCCAGGACCCGCTTCGGCGACTGCGGACGCCGAGCAGGCTGCGGGGGCGTGCTCAGCCGGGACCGTCGCGGGCAGCTTGAGCTGCCTTTGCCTTGCGCAGTGTGGCCCGTACGCGTTTGGGGCCGCAGCTGCTGTGTTCCGACCCGCTCTCGTGGGAGGTGCCGGCCGCAGCCGGAGTAGCGGTCCAGTCAAATTGCGCCAAGGATCTCGCCGCACCGAACGCAGAAGCAGGCAGCGGCCGCGAATCCGACTCGGTGACAGGCAGGCGCCGCGGCACGTCGAGAAGCCGCTGAGTGGCGATGACCGGAGGCGGGTGGTCGGGCGCGTGGGCGGGTCCGTAGTGAGTGCGATCTGGGGGGTGCAGGGTGTGGTTTCCGTCGAGGCGCTTGACAATTTGCCAGTCGTGGCGGTGGATCAAGGTGTGGCACTCCCAGCAGGCCGGCACGAGATTGTCAATATGAGTTAGGCCGCCCTGCGACACCGGGTTGATGTGATGGGGTTGACAGATCGCGAAGTTGGCGCCGCAGTGGAAGCACCCTCCCCATTTCGCATGGAGAATGCGACGCTGGGTCGCAGTAGCGTCGCGCCCCGCGGTGGTGCGCCAGATCGCCTTGCCTTTGCGATCGAACACCACGCCGGTGATGACGGCATTGCAGGTCAACTCATCGAGCACGGACTTCGGGAGCCTCGATCCGTCGGGCAACTCGCCGATTAGTCGGCCGGATTCTTCATCAACGTGGGCTGTCACACAAATGTCTGCCTGAACCTTGGCTGCGCCGTTGGCACCGTCGGCACCAGAGCCGGCCGTGAGGTAGTCGAGTGCGTCGGCAAGGCACTGTGGCCGGCTCCGTTTCTCACCGCTACGGCTGGCGCTGCTTGTTTGGTCCGAGGAATGCAGACGGCGGGCCTCAATATTGAGCCGGTTCGCGATGCGTCTGCCTGTAACCGGGTCGAGTTCGCCGCGCAAATGCACCATTCCGTCGTCGCCGTCGAAGATCCGCACGCTGCGCCGCGCCCGCAGCCGCCGAAACTCGCCTTCGCCTCCGTCACGTTGGCGATCAGCAGTCCAGCGGCGGGCCTCGCGGGCGAACACCTCAGGTCTCATCGATTCCGCCTGCTGCAGCAGCGAGTCGTCCGACTCCACCTGCTTCGCTTCGCTCTTGGAGATCACTTCAGCCAATCGCCTGGCGTTCGCCTGCGATACTCGCCCCGACGCCACCGCATCACGCACCACAGGCGCGGCCTGCAACACCTCGGCGGTCTTGATCTGGCCGTGAGCGTCGCGCCTCGTCAACCCCGCGGAGTCGGCAAGGATCTGCGCGCCGCCGTCGCCGTGACGCTCTGTGCCCGCCACAACCCGCGCCGCCGCGGTCTGCGCGGCCGTCAGCACCGCAATCGCGGGCTTGCACGCCGAGAGGACCCGCCGCGCCTCCGCGTTCGACAGCGAGCCGCTGTTCACCGCAGCCAGCGCTTGGTGGGCCGCCGCCTCAATCCGTTCAATCGCCTCGATCAGCACGAACAGGAGTATGCCATGCCCCTGTGACATTGATCAGTGAGTTACATGGTCAACTACGCAACATCGGCTCATCCACCACTGGGAACGGGCCCTATGGGCCTACGTCCAGGCGCGCGCTACTCGGCCGGGGTCAGGGAGTGGCCTAGCTTGGATCTCTTGGTGTGGAGGTAGCGGAGGTTCTCGGGGCGGGCACCGATCTCTATGGGAACCCGCTCAACCACCTCGATCCCGCATCGGGCCAGACCCTCGCACTTGTCGGGATTGTTGGTCAGCAGCCGCACCCCCGAGAGGCCCAGATCCGCGAGGATCGCGGCCGCTGCGTCGTAGCCGCGGGCGTCTACCGGCAACCCCTGCGCGGCGTTGGCCTCCACCGTGTCGAGTCCGTGCTCCTGCAGGGCATAGGCCCTGATCTTGTGGCCGATGCCGATGCCACGACCCTCATGGCCCCGCATGTACAACAGCACCCCCCGCCCCTCGGCCGCGATGGCGGCCATCGCATGGTCGAGCTGGGCGCCGCAATCGCAGCGCAACGACCGCAGCACATCGCCGGTCAGGCACTCCGAATGCACCCGCACCAACGGAGGCGGCGGATCCTCCACGTCGCCCATCACGCACGCAATGTGCTGCTTCCCGCCCGACGCCACATACACATGGGCCTGGAAATCCCCGTGCGAGGTGGGCACCAGCGCCTCCGCGAAATGCTCGACTGCAGCCAGGACGGACGCCGACCCTGGCGCGGAATGCTCGACTGCAGCCGGGGCGGTCGCCGACCCTGGCGCGGAATGCTCGACTGTCGACGCCTGGTCAGGGCCTTCGTCGGGTGACGTGGTGCTCACACCAGCCCGAGACGCTGACGGGCGGCGGCGACATCGACGGCGAGCTGGGCCGATAGCTGTTCGAGCCCCTCGAACTTGCGTTCACTGCGCAGCAGTCGGACGAACTCCACCCGCACCTCGCACCCGTACAGGTCGCCCTCGAAGTCGATCAGATGAGCCTCCAGCAGCGACTGCTGAGCGTGCTCGTAGAAGGTCGGGCGCCGACCGATGTTGATGGCGCACCCCCTGCGCTGACCGTCGGGCAGCGTGCACCAGCCCGCATACACCGCATCGGCCGGCCAGGCCATGAACTTCGGCACCGGCACGTTGGCGGTGGGAAACCCGACCGTCACCCCTCGCTTGTCGCCAGGCACGACCGTGCCCCTCACCTCGTAGTTGCGCCCCAGCATGGCCGCGGCCCGAGACACATCACCGCCGGCCAACGCCCGGCGCACCGCCGTGGACGACACCGGCTCGCGGGCGTCGCGGTGATGGCGGATGAGCTCCAGGGGCACCACCTCGAAATCCCATTGGCGTCCCAGACGCTGAAGCTCGGCGACGTTGCCGGTGCGGCCCTTGCCGAAATGGAAGTCCTCCCCCACCACCACGGCCCGGGCGTGGAGGGCATCGAGGAAGACCTGCTCCACGAACTCCTCGGGCCGGGTGCCTGCCCGGGCCTCGTCGAACTCGATCACGTAGGCGTAGTCGAGGGCCTGAGCCTCCAACAGCTCCAACTTCTGTTCGAGCGTCGTCAGCAGTTTGGGCGCGTTCTCGGGGCGGACCACATAGGCGGGATGCGTGTCGAACGTGACTACCGCCGAGGCGACACCCAGACGTTCGGCCGTCTTGCGGACATGGGTGAGCACCTCCTGATGGCCGAGATGCACCCCGTCGAACACGCCGATCGCGGCCGCGGCAGACACCATGGCGGGGAGTTGATCGCGCCGATCGTGCAGCAGTTCCACGGACGCCTCCAGCGCGGGCAGCGACGGCTCCGAATCCCGGAGCCGGTACCGGTGAGGCTACCGACGCCACCCGACCAAGCGGCAGCGCCAGCCATCACGCCACAGGCGCTACGACACAGCCCGCCGCGGCCTAGACCACCCACACACCCGGCACGACCGACATCACCGTCACGCCACAGTCGCTACCACTACCGCCGGCTTGGCCCCTGAACCGTCACGCCGCAGGCGCTACCACTACCGCCGGCTTGGCCCCTGATCGGAACCGCTCATACACGGCCAGCAGGCCGCCGTCGACATCGTGGACCGCCCACGGCCCCTCGCCGGCTACGCCGAGTCGGTCCAGTTCCAGCACCCGACCGTGTGCCACGTCGACAGCCGCCTCGGCTTCCACCTGCACACCGTCCAAGTGCTCGACTGCGTGCGCCATCGGCAGGATCTCGGCCGCCTCGACCAAGCGGGCACGATCCAGCCCGAAACCGCCGACCGCGGTCCTTCGGAGGTTCCTCAGGTGAGCACCCCCGCCGAGGGCCCGGCCGAGATCCGCGGCCAACACCCGCACATACGTGCCCGAGGAGCAGTCGACACAAGCCCGCAGCACCGTGCGGCTGCCCGCCGCAGGCGACACATCGAAGCGATGCACCGTCACCGGGCGGGCCTCGCGCGGCACCTCCACACCCGCACGGGCGAGCGTGTGCAGCCTGCGACCCCCCACCTTCACCGCCGACACCATGGGCGGAACCTGCAGGATCTCGCCCGTCAAGGCCGCAGCCGCCTGCCGCAGCTGCTCGGCACTCACCTCTGCCATTTCGTGACGAGCCGTCACCCGGCCCGTCGAATCGAGGCTGTCGGTCTCGACCCCTAGAACGATCTCCGCCTCGTAGCTCTTGGGGAGGTCGGTGACGTAACGCAACAGCCGGGTGGCCCGGCCCACTCCGAGCACCAGGACTCCGGTGGCGTCGGGATCGAGGGTTCCGCTGTGGCCCACCTTGCGAGTGCCCAACACGCCCCGGGCCTTGGCCACCACGTCGTGGCTCGTCCAGCCCGAGGGCTTGTCGATGACCGCGACGCCGTCGGGCACTAGCGGCTCTCGGGATCGGCGGTGCCGTCGAGGATCTTCTCGATGCGTTGGGCCGAGCGCAGCACGGTGTCCGCCCGGAACACGAGTTCCGGAGTACGCCGCAGCCGGGTCTGGTCTCCCACATTTCGCCGCAACTCGCGGGCATGCTCCGAGAAAGCCTCCACAATGGCCCGGTCGGCCTCCTCGTTGTCGTCGAGGGACGTGAACCACACCACGGCCCGGTGCAGGTCACGGTCGACATCGACGCCGGTGACCGACACCATGGCCAGCCGGTCGTCGTCGAGTTCCTCCAACGACTCGGCCACTATGCGCCGGATCAGCTCCCCCACCCGGGCGGTGCGGTGAACGGCCCTATGGTCGGGCTCGAAGCGCTTCGCTCGTCGTGTCATCGAATGTCGGTTGACGGGCGGCGACGGTCAGCCGTCGAGGGTGCGAGCCACCTCACGCTCCTCGAAGGTCTCGATGATGTCGCCTGCCTTGAGGTCCTGGAAGTTGCTGAGGCCGATACCGCACTCGAAGCCGGACTGCACCTCGCGCACGTCGTCGGTGAAGCGTTTGAGCGAATTGACGGTCCCCTTCCAGATGATCGCCCCGTCACGCAGGAACCGCACCTTCGCCCCTCTCGTGATGGTGCCGTTCTGCACATAGCAGCCCGCGACCGCGCCCACCCGGGGGATGCGGAACACCTGGCGCACCTCGGCGTCGCCGGTGACGATCTCCTCGATGTCGGGGGCCAGCATCCCGACCATCGCGGAGGACACATCCTCGAGCAGTTTGTAGATGATCTCGTAGGTTCGGATCTCGACGTTCTCGGTGTCGGCCGCTTCACGGGCCTTGCGGTCGGGGCGGACGTTGAACCCGATGATGGTGGCGTTCGACGCCGACGCGAGCTGAATGTCGTTCTCGGTGATGCCGCCCACGCCGCGATGCACTATGGCGATACGGACATCGCCGGTCTCAAGCTTGCGGAGGCTCTCGATCACAGCTTCGAGCGATCCGTTGACGTCGGCCTTCACGATCACGTTGAGGGTGGCGGTCTCACCGCGCTGAATGCGGGTGAACAGATCCTCCAGCTTGGCTCCGCCCGAAAGGGCATGCGCCTCGCGGCCCAGACTCGACAACCGCTGCCAGTGCTCTCGGGTGTCGGCCACCCGCCCGGCGATCTTCTCGTTGGGCGCCACCGCGAAGGCGTCGCCCGCCACGGCCACCTCCGACAGGCCGAGAACCTGCACCGGCGTGGAGGGACCAGCCTCAGACACGCCTTCACCGTGGTCGTCGAGCAGCGCTCGCACCCGGCCCCACGACGCCCCCGCCACCATCGGATCGCCGATGCTCAGCGTGCCTCGCTGCACCAGCACAGTGGCCACCGGACCCCGCCCGATGTCGAGGTTCGACTCCAGCACCACACCGCCCGCTCGGCCCTCGGGCGGCGCCCGCAGATCCTCCACCTCGGCCACCAGCAGTATCTGGTCCAACAAGTCCTCGATGCCGTCGCCGTTGAGGGCCGACACTTCGCAGTAGATGGTCTCGCCGCCCCAGGCCTCCGGAACCAGACCCTGCTCGGCTACTCCGGCCACGGTCCGCTGTGTGTCGGCGTTGGGACGGTCGATCTTGTTGACGGCGACCACGATCGGCACCTCGGCCGCTTTGGCGTGGTTGATCGCCTCGATCGTCTGGGGCATCACACCGTCGTCCGCAGCCACCACCAGCACCACGATGTCGGTGGCGCCCGCGCCCCGGGCTCGCATGGCGGTGAACGCCTCGTGGCCCGGAGTGTCGATGAACGTGAGCCACCGCTCGTTGCGCTCCACCTGGTAGGCACCGATGTGCTGGGTGATGCCGCCGGCCTCGCCTTCCACCACGTTCGTGTCGCGGATCCGGTCCAGCAGCAGCGTCTTGCCGTGGTCGACATGGCCCATGACCGTCACCACCGGAGGCCTCAGCGGCGACTCGTCACCGTCACCGTCGGATTCGATCCCCAGCAGCCGGCGGAGTTCCGACTCCTGCTCCTCGCCCGGATCGACCAGGCGGATCTCGGCGCCGACCTCGGCCGCGAACAGTTCCATCATGTCGTCGCTGAGCGACTGCGTGGCGGTGACCATCTCGCCGTGCTGCATCAGGAAGCGGACCACGTCGGCGGTGGTGCGGTTCAGCTTGGGCCCGAAGTCCTGAGCGGCAGAGGCCCGCTCCACCACCACGATGCCCTCCGGCACCGCGGCATGGCGCGGGGTGTAGGTGGGGACGTCGATCGGCTGGAGTTCTTCGCGGACACGGCGCCTGCGGCTCTTGCGGCGGGGAGGGCGTCGCTGAGCACCACCGGGACCGCCTCTGCCGCCGGGGCGTCCAGGGGCACCGGGCGCGGCCGGGCGGGGACCACCGGGCGGGCGGGGAC
>JAJDZO010000153.1 GCA_022824605.1 Acidimicrobiia bacterium | reverse complement strand
GTGGTTGGCGAGAGTATGGCCCTCGGCCGCGATGCGCTCGATGATGTCGGGGTTGGCCTGCGCCAGCGCACCCACCACGAAAAACGTGGCTCGGGCGCCATGCCGGGCGAGGATGTCGAGAATTTGCGGGGTATAGACGGGGTTCGGGCCGTCATCGAAGGTGAGATACACGATGTCTCGGCCGTCGGGCGTGACCGATGGAGACGCGATCACCGGCGGCGAGGTCACAGGCTGCTCAGCAGGCGGCGGCGTGGTAGTGGTAGGCGTGGGTTCGAGCGCGGGCAGCGGCAACAGCTCGACGGCGAGTTCGTAGTCGGACTCGCTCTCAGCCGCCGACACCACGGTCACCTGCCACGCTCCGGTGGCCGGCAACTCCGCCTCCACAATCTGGCTGCCTTCGGCGGCGGAGGCCAGGGTCAGGTGGGCGAGACGGACATCGAGCGACACTTCCGGCGGTGCTCGCAGCGTGGCGGTGAACGCCTGGCCCTCCGACGCGTACACCGTGTAGGTCTGCCGTGCACCCGAACCGAAGGTGCCCGACTCCGTGGCGCTCACCGATCCAGGCGTGAAGCGGATGGTGATGTCCGGGCGCTCCTCGCCGGACGGCGACATGTCGTCGCCGGGTTCAGCGTCGCTCACCTCCGCCGAAGACGGCGCCGACTCGTCGGATTCGGTGTCACCCCCCTGCACCGAAGACGGCACCGACTCATCGATGTCCGGGTCGGTTGGCTCAGTGTCGGGGTCCTCCTCGCCGTCGGCGTCGGACTCCACCGGCGTAGCGGGAGGCTCGGTCTCCGCCTCCTCAGCCGCAGGCGTGCTCGGTGCGGGCCGAGCCTCCTGCTCGGTGGCGGTAGTCGAGGTGGTGGACGACCCTGCGGGAGCAGTCGTTTGCGTCGCCGACGGGTCTCCGCCGGGCATGGCCGACTGACTTGGCGTCGAGTCGCCGCTGCACCCGGCAGCCACCAGCACCAGACCAACGACGATCGCTCGGCCTCTAGGCCACACGGCGCAACACCCGCAGAGAGCCGACCGCCGACTGCTCCTCGTAGCATCCGGCGGACAGGGCTCGACACCAGATCTCATACGGCGGCCGTCCCCCGGCGACCGGATCCTCGAAGACATCGTGGATGGCCAGCAGTCCCCCCGGTGCCACATGGCGCGACCAGCCCTCGTAGTCGAGGTGGGCCGGCTCGGCGCCGTGTCCACCGTCGATGAACACCATGGCAAGCGGGGTGGCCCACACCGCGGCCACGGTCGGCGAGTCGCCCACGACAGCCACCACCGTTCCCTCCAGGCCAGCGTCACCGACGGTGCGGCGGAAGAACGGCAGGGTGTCGATCACCCCCAGATCAGCGTCGACCACCCTCGGATCGTGATGTTCCCAGCCGGGCTGGTTCTCCTCGGAGCCGCGGTGATGATCCACGCAGAACAGCAGCCGCCCGGCCCGCTGGGCGGCTGCGCCCAGATACACCGCCGACTTGCCGCAGTAGCTGCCCACCTCCAGCAGCGGCCCGTCCGCTTCGAGTGAGGCGGCGGCCTCGTACAGGGCCAGTCCCTCGGCGGCGGGCATGAAGCCGAGCGCCCCCTCGGCCGCTCGGCGAAGCCGGTCGTCCATCAACCGTCTCGCTCCCGGCGCCACATCACCTGGTCGAGGAAGACGTACTTGGCCACCCACACCATGCCGTAGCCGGCCAGGTTGCCCGCCGCGACCAGCACGGTCCTGTCGGTGAGGTGCTCGACGATGGCCACCGCCACCGACGACACCACCAGCCCGACCAGCGCGATCACCCAGAAGGTGAGCACCTCGCCGCCCAACCGGTGCGGTCCACGCTGCTGCCACACCCACGCCCGGCTGAGCAGGTAGGCGGGCGCGGTGCCGACCATCCAGGCGGCCAGGTTGGCCCCGACCGCGGGCCACCCCAGCACACCGTGACCCACGGCCAGCACGCTGAGCCCGACCGTCACGTTCACAGCAGAGACACCGCAGTAGCGCAGGATCCTCGGCCCGTGCCCGTTGTTCGACCTCTGCACGGAAGCGGACGGCGCGGCGGTCACAACCGCAGGCTATTCACCACCACCGTCCACCGATACCCCACGACTCGCCCAGCACGGATTGACCGGGACGGCCCACCGGTACCCCACAACGCGCCGCGCCGGGCATGATGGGCGGATGCAGACCGCGCTCGACAATGTCGTGGCCCTCCTCGAACTCGAAGCCATCGAGGTCAACATCTTCCGGGGCCTCTCGCCCGACGACGACCGCCAGCGGATCTTCGGCGGCCAGGTAGCCGGTCAGGCCCTAGTGGCCGCAGCCCGCACGGTGGAGGTGGGCTCGGTGCACTCGCTGCACGCCTACTTCCTGCGGGCCGGCGATCCCAAGGCGCCGGTGCTCTACGAAGTGGACCGCATTCGCGATGGGCGGTCGTTCACCACCCGGCGGGTGGTTGCCATTCAACACGGGCGAGCCATCTTCCAACTCGCGGCGTCTTTCCACGTCGCCGAGGACGGGTTCGAGCACGGCGACGTGATGCCCGACGTACCCGACCCCGAGACGCTGCAGCCCCGCACCAAGAGGATCGAGGAGGCCGCGCCGGGCTGGACGCTGCCCGACCGGATGCAGGCACTGGACATCCGCTACGTGACGACCACCAGCCCGCTCGACCTCAGCGGTCCGCTGCCGCCCAACCAGATGGTGTGGATGCGGGCCAACGGCACGCTCGGCGACGATCCGGTGCTGCATGCCTGCGTGCTCACCTACGCCAGCGACCTGACCCTGCTCGACACTGCGCTGATACCCCACGGCACCAGCGGGTCCGACCCGCAGGTGATGATGGCGAGCCTCGATCACGCCATGTGGTTCCACGGACCGTTCCGAGCCGACGAGTGGCTCCTGTACGACAAGCACACCCCGTCCGCCAGCGGTGCCAGAGGATTGGCCACCGGCCGGGTGTTCACCCGAGACGGCCGCCTGGTGGTGTCAGTAGTGCAGGAGGGCCTGATCCGCCGGCTGAACCAGCCATGAGGGCACTACTTCGGTGCGTTGCCCACACTCGAGGTGGTCAACCGCTTGAAGTTCGGTGCCGCGGCCGAGTAGTCACGCGCTTGGAGCCCCCGCCGGCGGCGGTGCGGGCCTGCTGGCTTGAAGTTCGGTGCCGCGGCCGAGTAGTCACGCGAGGACCAGCCCGCGCCCGCCGACGTAGCCTGGCGTGGTGGCCACCAAGTCGAGGAGCCAGCAGCGGCTGGTTCGGCCCTGGACCGGCGGGGGCGCCGGCCAGAACCGCCGCACGGACCGGCTTGCATCCGAGGAGCCGATGGCCATCGAACTCGACGACGTGCGGGTGGCCACCACCATGCGCACACCCGGCAACGACTTCGAGCTGGCCGTGGGCTTCTGCTACGCCGAGGGGCTGCTCAACGGCCACCGAGTGACGCAGGTCAAGTACTGCGCCAAGGGCTCGGCCGCGGCGACCGACTTCAACGTGGTGTCGGTGTCCACCGGCGGCAAGGCTCCTGAGCCCCGCCCCCGGCTCACCACCACCACATCGTCGTGCGGTTTCTGCGGAACCAGCGAAATCGATGAACTCGTCGGAAAGCTCGAAGCGGTCACCGGCGAGCCGCTGCCGTGGGAGGCGCTAGCGGATGCTCCCGAACAGCTACGGCCCGGACAGGAACTGTTCGACGCCACCGGCGCAGTCCACGCAGCCGGCGTTGTCGCGCCCGACGGTGCGGTTTCGCTGGTCCGTGAGGATGTGGGGCGACACAACGCGGTCGACAAGCTCATCGGCCGGCTCCACCTCGACGGACGCCTGCCTGCCACCGGGCTGGGCCTCGTGGTCAGCGGCCGGGCCAGCTTCGAGCTGGTCCACAAGGCCTGGGCCGGAGGCTTCCGGGCGCTGGTGGCGGTCAGCGCCCCAACGGCACTGGCCGCAGCCACCGCCGAGGCCGCGGGGATCCAGCTGGCCGGTTTCGCCCGAGCCGGCGCGATGACCGTCTACGTCGACCCGTAAGCGTCGATGGAGCGCGCTCGCTCGCCTATTGGCTCGGCCTCTAGGCTGCGGTGATGTTGAAATCGGTCGGCGTTGGCCAGGGTTTGGTTGTGATGCACTTGTTCTGTGCCCGCATGTCGGGCACCGACGACGAGGCGGTGCTTGGTGCAGTGCGTCGGGGCGAGGAGGCGGGGGCTCAGGTCGTGACGGTGGCAGTGCTGGGTCACAAGGCGGAGCTTTGCTTCATGGGCTTGCACGCCGATGCGTGGGTGCTGCGCGATCTGCAGACCTCGCTGGTGCGGGCCGGGCTCGACATCGTGGACAGCTATGTGTCGATCACCGAGCTGTCGGAGTACGCGCTGGGACTCCCGGCTGAGATGGCCGACATGCGCCTCAATCCCAAGCTCCCGCCGCCGGACAAGCCGGCCTGGTGCTTCTACCCGATGACCAAACGGCGCAACGTCGGCCAGAACTGGTACGAACTGCCCTACGACGAGCGCAAGGAACTCATGTACGAGCACGGCGCCTCGGGGCGCAAGTTCGCGGGACGCATCGTGCAACTTGTGACCGCATCCACCGGCCTCGACGACTGGGAATGGGGGGTAACCCTGTTCGGCACCGACCTCGGCGCCCTCAAAGAGACCGTCTACACCATGCGCTACGACCGGGCGTCGGCCGCCTACGCCGAGTTCGGGCCGTTCGTGACCGGCCTGGTGGGACCGCTCGACGAGATCCTCGCCCGTGTCTGAACTTGCTGGACGGCAGCTGCGGCCTGCGGGGGAGGTCGAACTTCTGCGTTGGGCGGAGAGCTTGGCCGGAATCGCCCAGACCGGTCTGGGGTTCACCGAGAGCCGCTACGAGCAGGAGCGCTTCGAGGAGGTGCTGGAGGTGGCGGCCGACATCCGGGCTCACAGTGCGGTCGGCATCGACACGAGCCAGCAGGTGCAGCGATGGCTCGACGGCGTCGGCTCGGGCATAGCCGGTTACGTCACTCCCAAGATCACCGTCGGGGCCATCGTCGGTGACGACGACGGCCGGATACTGCTGGTGCAGCGAGCCGACTCGGGCTGGTGGCTGTATCCCACCGGATGGGCCGACGTGGGCTACTCACCGTCGGAGGTCGCGGTCAAGGAGGTCCGCGAGGAGACCGGGATCGACTGTGAGGTGATCCGCCCCATCGCCATCCTCGACGGCATGCGTCTGGGCTTCCACCGGGTGCCGCTGGTGTCCATCGTCTTCTGTTGCCGCAGCCTCGGCGGAGAGCTCAAAGCCCACCCGCTGGAGTGCTCCGATGTGGGCTTCTTCGCCGAGGACGACCTGCCCGAACGCACCGCCCGTCCCGAGCTGTGGGCCCCACACGCCTTCAGCGCCATCCGGGGCGAACCGGTGGAAGTGCTCTTCGACCTGCCCCGCAACCCGCCCTGGCGAGGCGAGGCAGGCGCCTAGCGGCCTAGAGGGTTAGGTGCCGTCGCGCAGGAACTTCTCGACCTCGGCCACCAGCCGGTCGGGATCGTCGCTGAGGGTCGGGCGCTCGGCGTCCTGTTGGTCGCGGCGGTCCCAGGCGTTCTCGAGACGGGCTACATAGTCGGCGGTCTCGATGTCCTCGGCCACGATCCTGGTGATCTCCCGCTCGTAGGTCTGCGCCCGCTGCTCGAGGTCGAAGGTCGGCACCGGAGCCTCCATCAGGTCGCACACCCGGTTGACCAGTGCCAGCGCGGCCTTGGGCGACGGTGCGGCCGGCATGTACGACGGCACCGCCGACCAGAACGACGCAATGCTCAAGCCGGCGTCACGGCAGGCCGACGAGAGCACGCCAACGATCCCGGTGGGCCCCTCATAGGTGGACGGAGTGAGGCTGAGAGCAGCCCGCAACTCCTCGTCGTCGGTGGAGCCGTACACCTCCACATCACGGCTGTGGGGAACCTCGGCGAGTAGCGCGCCGAGGGTGACTACCCGCTCCACGCCGAGCAGCCCGGCCAGCGAGATCAGCTGGTGGGTGAAGGTCCGCCACCGCAGTTGCGGCTCCGTGCCGATCAGCACCACTGCGTCGGTGCCAACAGCATCCAGGTGGCCCACTCGCACCTCGTTGGCCGGCCAGTCAATGCGGCGAGTCTTGCTCTCATCGAGATGCACCGTGGGGCGAGCGGCAGTGAAGTCGAAGAACGGCTCGGGGTCTATCTCCGCTACCGGCACGCACCCCCAGCGGCCGGCCAGGTGACAGGCGGCGGTGGTGGCTGCGTCGCCGGCGTCGTTCCAGCCCTCGAAGGCGGCAATCAGCGTGGGACGGTTGAGCTGGGGCTTGGGCCCCGACCACAGCACATGTTCCGGCTCGTTCGGCACGGCCGCAACCATACCGCCGCCCATGAACCAGAAAGCAGACCTCAGGCCGGTTCACCGGCGGTGGGGCAGCGCTTGGCGCGCTCTCCCGAGGCGGTGGATCCGCAGAGTCCGCCTACGCCAGCTCGCAGCGGTTACGGAAATGCTCCAGGGCCTCGGGGTTGGCCATGGCCGACGTGTTGTGCACCGGCCGCCCGCAGACCACGTCGCGCACCGCGGTCTCGGTCATCTTGCCCGAACGGGTGCGGGGAATGTCATCCACTTCGGCTATCACGGCAGGCACATGCCGGGGTGACAGATCGGCGCGGATCCGGCGGCGGATCACGTCGCGGAGCGGCTCTGTCAATTCGTGTCCGGGCGCCATTTTTACGAACAGCACGATGCGGGTGTCGGCGCCGTGAGGCTGACCGACTGCGATGCTCTCATCGACCTCGGGCATCGTGTCGACCCGGCGGTAGAGCTCGGCCGTGCCGATGCGCACCCCGCCAGGATTGAGGGTGGCGTCGGACCGCCCGGAGATCACGAACCCGCTCGCCGCGGTGCGAGCCACGAAGTCGCCGTGGTGCCAGACGCCGGCGATGCGCTCGAAGTAGGCGGCTGAGTAGCGGGCGTCGCCGGGGTCGTCCCAGAAGCGCAGCGGCATCGACGGGGACGGATTGCGGCACACCAACTCGCCCTCGGTGCCCACCGGCAGCGCCTCACCTGAGTCGTCCACCACATCGATGTCCATGCCCAGACCGGCACGCTGGATCTCGCCCCGCCGCACCGGCGACGTCGGGTCGCCGGCGACCAGGCAGCCGCACAGGTCGGTGCCTCCCGAGATCGAGGCCAGATGCACGTCGGCCTTGACGTTGGCGTACACCCAGTCGAATCCCTCAGCCACCAGCGTCGAACCGGTCGAGGTGATGGTGCGCAGCGACGACAGGTCGTGGGTGGCCTCGGGGCGGATCTGTGCGTTGCTGCAGGCGTCGATGAACTTGGCCGACGTTCCGAACAGGGTGATCTGTGCGTCGTCGATCAGGTCGAACAGGCGCTCGGGTCCCGGATGGGCGGGCGAGCCGTCATAGAGCACCGCGGCGGCCCCGCACGCCAGCGTCGATGCGAGCCAGTTCCACATCATCCAGCCCGTGGTCGTGAAATAGAACACCCGGTCGCCGGGGCGCACGTCACAATGCAGCCGGTGCTCGGCCAGGTGCTTGACGAGCAACCCGCCGGCGCGGTGCACGATGCACTTGGGAGGTCCGGTCGTGCCCGAGGAGTACAGCACGTACCAGGGATGATCGAACGGCAGCTGCCGGAACACCGGCGGCGCGGGGCCCGCCCCGAAGCCCGCTCCGTAGCCGTCGAGCCAGCCCGGCTCCACCATGACCGTGCGGCGCAGCGACGGCAGGCCCGCGGTGATGGCCGAGAGTCGCTCGGTGCAGTCGTGGCGACGGCCGCCGTAGGGGTAGTCGGCGCAGGCGAACAGCACGGTGGGCGAGATCTGGCTGAAGCGGTCGAGCACGCCGGTGACGCCGAAGTCGGGCGACGTCGAGCTGAACACTGCGCCGAGGCCGGCGGTGGCCAGCATCACGGCGTAGGCCTCCGGGCGGTTTGGCATCCAGGCCGCCACCCGGTCTCCCGGACCGACCCCGGCGTCGATCAGCAGCTGCTGGACCCGGCCGACCATGTCGTGCAGTTCGGCTCGGGTGAACTCGGCGGGCTCGCCGTCCTCGCTGCGAAAGATGAGCGCGATGTCGGCGGACGGCTCGCCCAGCAGGTTCTGGGCCACGTTGAGACGGGCGTCGGGCAGGAACCGGGTACGGCGCATCCGCTCGCCAAGATCCGGGCACTGGTGCTCGTCGGGCGACTCGACGAGACGCTCACCCCGCTCGCCGATCACATTGCACCAGTCCCACACCGCGGCCCAGAACTCGCCACTGGGCTGCACCGACCAGCGGTGCAGGCTGTCCCAGTCCGGTGCGTCGACGCCGCGGTGCTCAAGCAGCCAGCCCCGGAACTCCGTCAGGTTCGAGCCGGCAATCCGTTGCGGCGAAGGCGTCCACAACGGCGCGGCGCCGTGGCCGGGACTGCTCACAGCGTGTAGCGGTAGACGTTGGACTCCCGCTGCTCGAAGCCCATACGGGCATACAGGCGGTTGGCGGCCTGCCGCGACGGTCTGGAGGTGAGGTCGGTGTTGCGGGCTCCGAGACGCCGGGCCTTCTCGAGAGCGGCTGCGCTGAGGCGCTCACCGACTCTCTGCCCCCGCACGCTCTCGTCCACCACCACATCCTCGATACGGGTGCGTACGCCGGTGGGGATGCGGAAAGCGACCAGGGTGAGCGCGCCGACGATCCGATCGCCGTGGCAGGCCACGAACAGCGTGGTGGCCTCCGACTCCACGATCTCCTCCAACGCGGGCCGGTCCGGCGGAGGATTCGACGACGAGAGCTGCGGAATCAGCCGGTCCATGGCCTCCACCAAGTCGTCGGTCACGGCCGAGCACTCCTCAACTCGGAGTTCAACGGGTTCGGCGGCCGCGGTCACAGCCCCGGAGGGTAGACGAACCATGCCGCCACAGCGTCGCTCGCAGCAGACTTCATGCAGCTGCCCACCTCAGAGGGCGTCAACCCATTGAAGTTGGCCTGTGCACGATTGGCCGGCCGCTCACCGTGCCACGATGCGGGCGATGGTGCCGTTCAGCGAGAGGGTGTACAGCTCGCCGTGGGCGTCCTCGCCGAAGGACGCCAGCGCACCTCCGGGCACGTCAACGTTGAAGTCGCGGAACAGCACTTCGTTGGAGCCGAACTGCACGCCCCACAGCCGTGACGTGCAGAAGTCACCGAACACGTAGGCACCGTGCAGGTCGGCAATGGCACGGCCCCGGTACACGTAGCCGCCGGTGACGCTGCAACCCTCGTCTCGGCCGTACTCCCACACCGGGTCGGCGTGGCCCGGCGGTTTGTCGCCCGCGTAGCGGTGCAAGCCTTCTCGTAGCCGCCAGCCGAGGTTGGCCCCCAGCCCGCCCCCGTTGGCGGCGAGCAGCACGGTCACCTCCTCGTAGCGGTCCTGACCCACATCCGCGATCCACAGGTCGCCGGTGATCCGGTCGAACGACATGCGCCACGGGTTGCGCACCCCGGTCAGGAAGATCTCGGGCCGCCCCGCTCCAGCGTCGCTGCCGCCCGCGGCGAAGGGATTGTCGGCAGGGATCCGGTAGGGCTCGATCCCGTCGGGAGTCGGCTCGATCCGCAGAATCGACCCGAGCCAGGTGTTCGGATCCTGCCCGGCGTTGAGGGGATCACCGCCGGAGCCCCCGTCGCCGAAGGCCACGTAGAGCAGGCCGTCGGGACCGAGCGCCAGATCGCCGCCGTTGTGGTTGCGGTAGGGCTGGTCCTGAGTCAGGATCGTGCGACGCACCTCTCCGATGCCGGTGCCGGACCGTTCGAAGGCGTCCACTCGGCTGCTGCCGTCGACGTCGGTGAAGTTGGCGAATAGCCACCGATCGGTCACCGCGATGCCCAGCAGCCCCCGCTCACCGCCGGCCTGCGTCTCGGCGCTGATGTCGAGGATCGTCTCGACCACCTCGCCGCGGTCGATGTCGGCCCGGAGCACCCGGCCGGCGCGCTCAGCGATCCACACCAGATCGTCGCCGGGCGCGACCGCCATGTCGATCGGCTCGGCGAGGGTGAGCACAGCCTGAAGGCTCACGTCGGCCGCAAACATGTTTCCGTCGGGTCGGGTCGTTACCGGCGGCGGATCGAGATCCGCCAGCTCGGGGGTGGCGGTTGCGACCTCCGTCGTTGCGACTGCCGGCTCACCGACCGCGGGCTCGTCGCCCGTCGACGTCACGATGCCACCGACGTCTGCGGTTGAGGAGCCGATGTCGCTGTCTGCCTCCCGAATCCCAGCCTGAGGAGCATCGGGGGGCTGAGGATCCTGTCGCGTCCGGTCCGCCGACTCCGACTCATCCGTCACCGGCGTCGTCGTCGGCACGGTGGGGCGTGGTGTCGAGAGTTCGTCGTCGGCTGCGCAGGCGCCCCCGGCCGTCAACGCCACCACCGTGGCAACCATCAACAGGCGCCTGGGACCGCCCACTCGTGAGATCCTCAGCGGCCTACTGAGACAGTTCAGACCGAACGTGATGGATGAGGTCAGCCTCGCCGACGGCGGCCATCCACAGCTCCGACACGAGCGTCGATCCGGACAGGCTCAAGCGCCGCTGAACCGCGGTGACCGACTTCGCCGTCGGAGTGAGGCCCACCTGGGCCGATTCCAGTTCGACGATCAGACCGTCGGAGGTCTTGGTCACCGAGCCCACATCGACTTCGACGACTCCCGACGGCTGGGCCACCGTGAGTTCCGCGGCGCCGTCGGGCAGGGCCCGCAGGTATCCGGCCTCAGCGTGCAGCGGCTCACCGGTCAAGAGGTCCCGGCTGCGTTGGACCATCGACAGGAACGGCTTGCCGACATGGCCGAACACCAGCTCCTCGGCGTAGCCGAAGTCGTCGATGGTCGGATAGCTCCCCCGACCCGTTCCCCGCCAAGTCCCGAGCAGCGACTCCAACGGTGTGCACATCGGGTGCAGTTCAGCCATGCCTCGAAGCTATCCGGGCGCGCAACAGCCCGGCTCCGAGGGGGGCGGGCCGGGCTGTTGTCTTGGGGGGAGGGGGTGAAGACTAGAAGTCCATGTCGGGCATTCCACCGCCCGCGGCCGCGTCCTCGGGCGATTCGGCGATCACGGCCTCGGTGGTGAGGAACAGACCAGCGATCGAGCCGGCGTTCTGCAGAGCCGAGCGGGTGACCTTGGCCGCGTCGATGATCCCGACCGCGATCAGATCCTCGTACTCGCCGCTGGCCGCGTTGAGTCCCTCGGCGCCGCTCAGGCCACGAACCCGCTCCACGACCACGCCGCCCTCGAGGCCGGCATTGACCGCGATCTGGTTCAACGGCGCCACCAGCGCCTTGGCCACGATCCGGGCCCCGGTCTTCTCGTCGGGGTCGCTGAGCGCGTCGACAGCACCGTCGACCGCGTCTACGGCCCGCAGCAGCGTCACGCCGCCGCCGGCCACGACGCCTTCTTCGATGGCGGCCTTGGTGGTGCTGACCGCATCCTCGATGCGGTGCTTCTTCTCCTTGAGCTCCACCTCGGTGGCTGCCCCGACCTTGAGCACGGCCACGCCGCCGGACAGCTTGGCCAGGCGCTCCTGGAGCTTCTCACGGTCGTAGTCGGAGTCGGTGTTGTCGATCTCGGCCTTGATCTGGTTGATGCGTCCGGCCACGTCCGACGCGTCGCCGGCGCCCTCGACGATGGTGGTCTCGTCCTTGGTGACGATCACCTTGCGGGCCGAGCCCAGCATGTCCACGCCGACGCTGTCGAGCTTGAGGCCGACCTCCTCGCTGATCACCTGGCCGCCGGTGAGGATGGCCATGTCCTGCAGCATCGCCTTGCGGCGGTCGCCGAAGCCGGGGGCCTTGACTGCGGTGGACGTGAACGTGCCACGGATCTTGTTGACCACCAGCGTGGCCAGGGCCTCGCCCTCCACGTCCTCGGCGATGATCAGCAGCGGCTTGCCGCCCTGCATGACCTTCTCGAGCACCGGCACCAGGTCACGCACGTTCGAGATCTTCGACCCGACCAGCAGCAGGTAGGGGTTGTCAAGCACCGTCTCCATGCGCTCGGGATCGGTGACGAAGTACGGCGAGATGTAGCCCTTGTCGAAGCGCATGCCCTCGACGGTCTCCATCTCCAAGCCGAAGGTCTGGCCTTCCTCGACGGTGATCACGCCGTCCTTGCCGACCTTGTCGATGGCATCGGAGATGATGGAGCCGATCTCAGCGTCGGCGGCCGAGATGGCGGCCACGTTGGCGATCTGGGCCTTATCGGAGGACACGTCGTGGCTGCCGCTGCGGATCGACTCCACCGCGGCGTCGACGGCGGCCTCGATGCCCCGCTTGAGCGACATCGGGTTGGCGCCGGCGGCTACGTTGCGCAGCCCCTCACGCACCATCGACCACGCCAGCACGGTGGCGGTGGTGGTGCCGTCGCCGGCGACGTCGTCGGTCTTCTTGGCGACCTCCTTCACCAGTTCGGCGCCGATCTTCTCGTAGGGATCCTCGAGGTCGATCTCCTTGGCGATGGAGACGCCGTCGTTGGTGATGGTGGGGGCGCCCCACTTCTTGTCGAGCACGACGTTGCGGCCCTTGGGGCCCAGCGTGACCCGCACAGCGTCGGCGAGCTGGTTCATGCCCCGTTCGAGCGCCCGGCGGGCCTTCTCGTCGAACTGGATCGTCTTGGCCATTTGAACCTCCGGAACGGCCCTGCGGTGGGCCGGCTTGATTGCCTGGGTTGGCACTCGCGTGCCACGAGTGCCAAGTCAACCGGCGCGGCCCCGCAATGACAACCCGCCAGAACGCGAATCTGGCCGCTTCAGCAGCGACGGTCGGCGCTGGTGGAGGGTCAGCCGCTCCCGCCTGCCACGGCAGGCACGATGCTCACAGTGTCGCCATCGGCGACTGCGGTGGCGAGCCCGTCGAGGAAGCGGACGTCGTCGTCGCTGACGAACACGTTGACGAAGCGGCGCAGTTCCCCGGACTCGTCGAGAATCCGGTCCTGGAAGCCCGGATGCGTCGACTCCAGCGAGTCGAGCACCTCCGCGAGGGTGGCGCCTTCCACGGCCACCTCGGACGCTCCGGCGGTGAGAACTCTCAAGGTGGTAGGCACTCGGACGGTGGCAGCCATGGCGTGCTCCTCGCTGTACTCGCGGATGCGGCGACGGGCCGGGCCATGGTATAGGACCGAAGATAGGATCGACCCGTGGGAGCACCCATGGAGAGGGAATCGGGCGGAGTCGTCGAGCGGCTCGGCCGCCTGCCCACGCCGGCCCTGGTGATTCTGGGAGCCCTGGCGGTGGTGGGCGCGGTCACCGTGGTGCGGCTGGTGGTGGTCATCTTCGCGTGGCTGGTCACCCTGCTGGCCATCCTGGTGGTGTTGGTGGGTCTTGGCGCCCTGGTCCTGACCGGCAGGCACCGCCGCTAACAGGCCGAGCGAATAGGCGAGCGACCGGCAACGATCCCCTAGCGAACGGCTCTGAGGGCATCTCCCAGAGCCTCTCGCACGCATCCGCAGGGGTCGTCATGGGCTCGCTGCGATCCGAACCGGTCGGAGAGGTCAACGATCTCCAAGCTGTCGGGTATCGCCGCGGCGGGATCCGAAGTGCCGACCACGGCCAGCGCCCTGGTGCCATGCCGCCCCGCGATCTCGGCCACTCCTCCGACCACCTTGCCCTGTAGCGAGGTGGCGTCGTAGCGGCCCTCGCCGGTGACCACCACATCGGCGTCCATGATCCGCTCTGGCAGGCCGACCTCGTCGGCAACCAACTCGAAGCCGTTCACCAGGCTGGCACCCCGGGCTGCCAGACCCCCGGCGAGGCCCCCGGCCGCGCCCGCACCAGGCACCGCAGTCACGTCCACCCCGAAGTCCTGTTCGTAGATCTGGGCGAGCCGGGCGAGGCGACGAGTCAGCAGTTCGATCTGGGCGCCGGTGGCTCCCTTCTGGGGACCGTAGACCGCGGCCGCGTCCAGGAAGGCCGTTTTCACATCGCAGGCCACGACCATCTCGATGCCCGTCATCCGCGCCGGCGACGGCAGCGCCTCCAGAGCACCGAGGCCGCCGTCGGTGGTGGCCGAGCCGCCCACCGCTACCAGCACTCGCTGCGCTCCAGCCGCAACCGCCTCGGCGATCAGTTCGCCGGTGCCCGCGGTGGTGGCGTTGACGGGGTCGTTGCGATCCGCGCCCCCGGCCACGGCCAGACCCGAAGCTCGGGCCATCTCGATGACGGCGACGCCGCGCCGCAGACGCCACGGCGCAATCACCGGCTCGCCCAGTGGTCCGGTCACCGCCGATGAGCGGTTGGGGCCGCCCAGTGCTTCGAGGGTTCCCTCGCCGCCGTCGGCCATGGGTGCCTGCTCACATGAGGCCGAGACTTCGGCGGCGGCCGCCGCGATGGCCTCCGCGATGTCGGGAGCCGAGGCGGTGCCGCGGAACTTGTCGGGCGCGGCCAGCACGCGCACAGCCGCCATTGTTGCGGCCTTTGCGCTGCGGTCAGCCGTTCGCGCTACTCGGAATCAGCGGGGGGCGCGGGGTCGAGGATCACGCCGTCGGTGCCGACCACCGCGAAGATGTTGAAGTCCTCCAAGCCCGCGGGCGACTCAGGGTTCCGGATCAGGGTCATGATCGTGGCCGGGGCGGGTGTGATGATGTCGGCGGGGGCACGCAGAGCCGACGCGACTGCCTTGGCGTCGTCGCCGTAACCCGTCCGGTAGTAGATGACCGAGGCCTCGACCCGGTCCTGCTGGGTGTTCTTGGCCGCGGTCACGAACCCGGCGGCGTTGAGTTGGTCAGCGGTACGACCGGCCCGTCCCCGCACGCCGGTGCCGTTCATCACAGCCACCTTGACCTCACCAGGGGGGTGGGTGACGACAGGAGGCGGCGCCGTCGTCGTTGTGGTGGAGGAGGTGGTCGACGTTGCGCCGTTCTCCTCGGCCTCCGGGTCGGGGTCGTCGGTCGTCGGCTCTTCGGACGGGGTGGTAGATGAGGCTTCGGTGGCGTCATCGGAGTCGTCGAAGCCTCTCGCCAGCAAGAACGCGCCCAGCGCAATCGCCACGATGACCAGCACGATCGCTCGACCCGCCGATCCGCTTCCCGAAGATTGAGCGTGCTGGGGAGTCATGGCCCGAACCTTAGCGGGTGACGCTGGGGATATCTCGCACCGGGCCGACCGGTTGCGAAGCCGTGAATTTCACTGGTTTGCCGTCGATGTGTCTGCACTGTCGCGCACCGCTGCTGACCTTGCCGCATCTGCCGCGCACGGCCTCGTCAGGGCGCCGACGTCCTAGAGGCGGCGCGGATAGGTGTCGACCCTTCGCATCGTGACGGGCTGACTCCCGCTGTTGTTCGCTGCGCTCACGGGCCGCTCGGGCCACGGCATGGCTGCCCGCCACGGCATGGCTGCCCACGGCCTCGCCCGCATGCACCGGATTGGCCCGCCTGTTCGCTCGGCCTCCTAGGCTCCGGATGCGGCCGCGCGTTCGCCCCCGGACCGGGCCGCGAAGCCGGCCGCGAGTCGGCCCGCCTCGGTTCCGCTGCGCACCGCTCCCTCCATGGTGGCGGGCCATCCGGTGTCGGTCCAGGCACCGGCCACATACACGCCGGCGAGGCCCGATTCCGTCCCAGCACGCAATCGATCGGTGCCGGGCGCACCGAAGAAGGTGGCCGAGTGCTCGCGGGTCACGATCGACTCGGTGACGGTTGCGCTTCCAGCCTCGGGCAGGAGGCGGGCCAACTCCGCGGTGAAATGCGCCACCAGATCAGCAGAGGCCGTGCCGATGTACCGCTCGGCGGCCGACAGCGACACGGCCAAGCATTGGCGGCCGTCGTCGAGCCCGGCGCCTTCGGTTCGGTCGAACACGAACTGGGCGTCGCTGCCGACGGTGGCGAACAGGGCCTGGTCGGTGACCGGGCGCTCATACACCAGATGGACGTTGACAATCGGGGAGGTGCCCAACTCGACCAGGCGGTCCTGTGCCTCCACGGTGCCGGGCGGCAGCAGTCCGGCCAACGCGTCGTGGGGCACGGCCACCACCACCGAGTCGGCCGCCACGACCTCCTCGCCGGTGTGTACCTCCAGGCCCGCTTCGCCGGCTCGGATTGCGGTCACCGCAACCCGCGAGCGGACTTCGCCTCCCTGGGCCTCCAGCGCCCGGCGAGCGGCGTCGCCGTGCAGGGCCGACAACGGTGTGCGGGCCCAGCCCAGGTCGGCTGCGGCGGCGTCGGTGAGCAGCCCGGTCACGAAGACCTTCGCCGCGAGCTTGAGGGAAGCGTCGGCCGCGCCGACATTCACGGTGGGCAGCACGATCAGGTTCCAGAAGGCCTCGACCGCCACCGTGTCCTGGCCGTGGGCCGCCAGCCAATCGGCGAACGTCATGTGATCGAGCGCCGGATCGTCGGGATCGAGCCGCTTGAGGGCCAGGCCGGCCCGCAGCGCGGCCATCCGCTGGCGCAGACTCAGATGGGGGTAGGTCAACAACGAGGGTGCCAGGTGCAGCGGGGCCGGTCCCGCGGTGCGTTTGATCGACCCGACCAGCCCTCCGGGCGCTATCACGGGGACGTCGAGTCGGCTCTGCATCCACACGCCGTCGGCTGAGCCGATCCGCTCGAGGAAGGCGGTGTAGGCGGTGCAGCAACGCATGAACACGTGCTGACCGTTGTCGAACCAGATGCCGTTGCGCTCGAACGACCAGGTTGCGCCGCCGAGGCGGGGGCGGCGCTCTAGCAGGGTGACGGCTGCGTTGTGATCCGCCGCTTCAATCGCAGCCGACAGCCCGGCCAGACCGCCTCCGACCACCACCACCCTTGCGCGGTTGCCCGCAGCCGCAGCACTCACGCCGCAGACGATTCCCGTGCGCGGTTGCCCGCAGCCGCAGCACTCACGCGGCAGGCGATTCCCGTGGTCGAAGGCCGGCGCCGATGCTCACGGTCGCACACCCGCCAGGCTACGGACCGCCGCCAGCGCCTTCTGGTGGGTCGGAAGGCTGATGCGGCCACTCAGAACGGCCTCGGGTTGAGCCATGATGCGGTCCAACAGCCGTCGGTAGATCCCGGCCATGGCTGCAGTGCAGGCCTTGCTGCGATAGTCGAGATGCTCCAGCAACTCCAGACCCTGCTCGAACCACATCACGGCCTGACCGGCCACGAACCGCAGCAGCGCGGCCGCGCTCTCCGGCGGCGCCCACTGGCCCGGCAACAGTCCGAAGCGCTCCCGTTCCTGTTCAGGCAGGTAGATGCGGCCCATGCGATGGTCCTCGACGACGTCGCGCAACATGTTGGTGAGCTGAAGCGCCACTCCCAGGTCATCGGCCAGATCCTCGACCGCCACGCTCGGCTGTGCTGCGCCACCCGCGCCGTCGGCTCGGCCCGTCGCCGCTTCGGGGGTGGACTTCGTGCCGAACACGCCCAACGACAAGCGACCGACCGAGCCCGCCACCAAGCGGCAGTAGCGCACGGTGTCTTCCATGGTGACGTAGGTATGGCCCCGCACGTCGAGTTCGCAGCCCTGCACTATCTCGTGCAAGGCGGCCACAGGGATCGGGTACTGGGAGGCAGCGTGGCCCACACCCACCAGCACCGGGTCGTCGGGATCGACGTTCTCACCCGCCTCCAGAGCGTCGATGGTGCTGTGAAGTTCTTCGAGAGCAACCAGCTTGCGTTGCTGGGGCCAGTCGCCGTCGCCCACGTCGTCGATGCGGCGGGCCAGCGCGTAGAGGGCGGCCATGGCCCGGCGCTTGGGCGGGGGCAGCAGGCGGATGCCGTAGGCGAAGTTGCGAGCCTGCGACCAGGTGATCTCCTCGCAGCGCCGGTAGGCCGCCTCCCCGGATATCACCGGCCACCCGCCCTGCGATAGCGGGCCACGTCCGCGCGTCGGTAGGCCGCCTCCCCTGATATCACCGGCCACGCACCCTGCGATAGCGGGCCACAGCGGGCAGGTACACGCCCGCCATCCGTGCCAGGACGCGGGCCGGACCGGCCTTGCGGGTGCCGCCCAACACCTCGAAGCGGGCCGCCTCAACGGCGTCGAGGCCCGCCAGCCCACCGGCCACGAACCCTGCCACCGCCAACCGGGCAGGCCCTCGCAGAGACCCCACCAGACCCCTGCCTCGCTCCACCATGGCCCGGGCCCTGCCGGCCTCGTAGGCCACCAGCCCGCGCAGCGCGGCAGAGGCTGTCGGAGCAGTGAGATCGTCGGCCGTGACGCCGAAGCGCTCCATGTCGTCGGCTGGCAGGTAGACCCGCCCCCTGGCCGCGTCCTCGCCCACATCCTGGAGGTGTTCCAGCACCTGCAGGCCGCTGCACACCTGATCGGAAGCTTCCAAACGGTCGGCGGTAGCCGCCTCGAACACGGCCAGCACGAGCCGACCTACCGGGTTGGCCGATAGCTCGCAGTACTGCATCAGCTCGTCGAAGTCGGCGTAGCTGTTCTTGTGCTGGTCGAGCCGGTTGGCGGCCAGCAACTGGTCGAAGGGCCGCCGGTCGAGCCCGAATCTGGCCACGGTGGGGGCCAGCCCCACGAAGACGTCATGCCGGGGGGCTCCCGCGAACAGGCCGTCGAGCTGGGCCTCCACCCAGTCCAGGGCGGCCCGACGGTCTCCGGGGTACTCGTCGCCGAGGTTGTCCACCAGCCGGGCGTAGCCGTAGATGGCCCGAAGGTGGTCCCGCGCTGCGTTGGGCAACAGCCGCAGCGCCACGGGGAAGTTCTCCGAGGACGCTCGAGCCATCACCGCGTCGAGTCCGAGGTATTGCTCGACCGCTTCGGCCGCTCCTGTCTGCGGCTCTCCTTGGTGGCGAGACGGGTCTCGGGCGGCCGGGTTCACCACCTGACGTCCCCACACAGGATCGAAGCTATCACCCGTCGATGGACGCTTGAACGACCGAGAGGAGCTGCCTGAGCCCACCCACGGCCTGGGAAATAACATGAAGTATCAAGAAATATCAGATCAAGGTTGCAAATAGTCGAACGAGCTGCTTACCTGCCGGG